>NZ_JBDQQR010000006.1 GCF_039888675.1 Mesorhizobium sp. CAU 1732 | reverse complement strand
TCGATGCCGAGCTCAAATCCTACAAGTCCGGCGCTATCGTGCTTGCGACGATGGATCCGTACGGCAATGACGCGGCCCTTGGCGCGATGGCGCGCGCGGGCATCTCGGCATTCTCGATGGAATTCATGCCGCGCATCACGCGCGCGCAGTCGATGGACGTCCTGTCCAGCCAGGCAAACCTCGCCGGCTATCAGGCCGTGATCGACGCAGCCGCCGAGTATGACCGCGCGCTGCCGATGATGATGACGGCGGCCGGCACCGTTCCCGCCGCGAAGGTGTTCGTCATGGGTGTCGGCGTTGCCGGATTGCAGGCGATCGCCACCGCGCGGCGCATGGGCGCGGTCGTCACCGCGACCGACGTGCGTCCCGCCGCCAAGGAGCAGGTCGCTTCGCTCGGCGCCAAATTCCTCGCCGTCGAGGACGAGGAATTCAAGGCGGCGGAAACGGCCGGCGGCTACGCCAAGGAAATGTCCAGGGAGTATCAGGCCAAGCAGGCGGCACTGACCGCCGAACACATCGCCAAGCAGGACATCGTCATCACCACGGCGCTCATTCCCGGCCGTCCCGCGCCGAAGCTCGTGTCCGCCGCGATGGTCGCCTCGATGAAGCCCGGCTCAGTGATCGTCGATCTGGCGGTCGAGCGCGGCGGCAATGTCGAGGGCGCGGTCGCCGGCCGTGTCGTCACCACGACCAACGGCGTGTGCATCGTCGGCCATCTGAACATGCCGGGCCGCGTCGCCGCCTCGGCCTCGCTGCTTTACGCAAGAAACCTCTTCGCCTTCCTCGAGACGATGGTCGACAAGGAGACGAAGAGCGTCGTGGTCAGCCCGGATGACGAACTCGTCAAGGCGACGCTTCTGACCCATGGCGGCAAGGTGGTTCATGTGAACTTCGCAGCCGCCGCCGCATCAGTCGCTCCGGCTCCCGCCGAGCCCGCCATCGCCAAGGCTGCGAAGGGCACCGAGCCCGGTCTCGACGCCGCCCCGAAGACGGCTGCGCCGCGCAAGAAGGCGGCGTCCGACAAACCCGCCGCGAAGAAACCCGCCGCATCCAAGTCCAAGGGAGGTGCGTGATGGAAGAGAGCACTGCACTCGATCGGGCGATCGCCCAGCTTGAGCAGGCGGCGGCCGCCGTACGGCTCGCATTCCAGGATCAGAAGGCCGAGCAGGCCGCCGACGCGCTCGCCGCCGGCGCCCATGCCGCGACCGGCATCGACCCGTTCGTCTTCCGCTTCGCGATCTTCGTGCTGGCGATCTTCGTCGGCTATTACGTCGTCTGGTCGGTGACGCCGGCGCTGCACACGCCTTTGATGGCGGTCACCAACGCGATCTCGTCGGTCATCATCGTCGGCGCGCTGCTCGCCGTCGGCATCTCGGCCTCGGCGGCTGCAATGGGCTTCGGCTTCGTCGCGGTCATCCTCGCCTCGGTGAACATCTTCGGCGGCTTCCTCGTCACCCAGCGCATGCTGGCGATGTACAAGAAAAAAGAGAAGTGAGGCGCTGACCATGAGCGAGAACGTCGCCTCCTTCCTCTACCTCGTCTCCGGCGTGCTGTTCATCATGGCGCTGCGCGGCCTGTCGCATCCCACGACCAGCCGCCAGGGCAATGTCTACGGTATGATCGGCATGACGATCGCCGTCGTGACGACGCTGGCGCTGGCGGTTCCGTCGCCGAGCGGCTTCGGACTGATCCTGCTCGGCCTGCTGATCGGTGGCGGCATCGGCGCGATCACCGCGCGCCGCATCGCCATGACGTCGATGCCGCAGCTCGTCGCCGCCTTCCACAGCCTCGTCGGCCTTGCCGCCGTTCTGGTGGCGGCCGCTGCCGTCTACGCGCCTGAAAGCTTCGGCATCGGCATGGTCGGCGCCATCCACACCCAGGCGATCATCGAGATGAGCCTCGGCGTGGCGATCGGCGCGGTGACCTTCACCGGCTCGATCATCGCCTTCCTCAAGCTCGACGGGCGCATGTCGGGCAAGCCGATCATGCTGCCGTTCCGCCATGTGCTGAATGCCGGCATCGCGATCGCGCTGGTGGTTCTCGTCGTCCTGATGGTCACCACGCAGTCGACCACGATCTTCTGGATGATCGTTGTCCTGTCGCTGCTGCTCGGCGTCCTCCTGATCATCCCGATCGGCGGCGCGGACATGCCGGTCGTCGTCTCGATGCTCAACTCCTATTCGGGCTGGGCGGCTGCGGCGCTGGGCTTCACGCTCGGCAATCTGGCGCTGATCATCACCGGCGCGCTGGTCGGCTCGTCCGGCGCGATCCTCAGCTACATCATGTGCAAGGGCATGAACCGCTCGTTCATCTCCGTCATCCTCGGCGGCTTCGGCGGCGAGACGGCTGCCGCGAGCGGCGATGACGGCGTGGATCGCACGGTCAAGCAGGGTTCGGCCGACGACGCCGCCTACCTGATGATGAACGCGCAGAAGGTCATCATCGTGCCGGGTTACGGCATGGCGGTCGCCCAGGCCCAGCACGCGCTGCGCGAGATGGCCGACAAGCTCAAGGCGGCCGGCGTCGAGGTCAAATACGCCATCCATCCGGTCGCGGGCCGCATGCCGGGCCACATGAACGTCCTGCTCGCCGAGGCCAACGTGCCCTATGACGAGGTGTTCGAGCTCGAGGACATCAACTCCGAGTTCGCGCAGGCCGACGTCGCCTATGTCATCGGCGCCAACGACGTGACCAACCCGTCGGCGCGCGACGACAAGTCGTCGCCGATCTACGGCATGCCGATCCTCGACGTCGACAAGGCCCGCACCTGCCTGTTCGTCAAACGCTCGCTCGGCTCGGGCTATGCCGGCATCGACAACACCCTGTTCTACAAGGACGGAACCATGATGCTCCTCGGCGACGCAAAGAAAATGACCGAGGAAATCGTAAAGGCTATGGATCACTAGGAT
>NZ_JBDQQR010000005.1 GCF_039888675.1 Mesorhizobium sp. CAU 1732 | reverse complement strand
AGATGGAACGCCGCCTGATCGTCGGCTACGAAAAGCTTGTCGACGAGGTGCTGGAAAGGCTGACCGCAGACAATCATGCCGCAGCCGTGAAACTGCTTTCCTTGGCCGATATGGTCCGCGGGTACGGGCCCGTGAAGGAAGCAGCGGCAGCTTCCTATGAAGATAAGGTTACCGGCGTGGCGCTAGAGTTTTTCAATGCGCCAAGCTCTGGCAAGCGGCCTGTTGCGGCGGAGTTGGCAAGCTAGAGCGGGATGATCTTGGGTTGAATCGAAGTCGGATTCCCAAGGCTTGGTGTTTGTGATTCAAGATGCTGGCTGGATTGGAGGCCAGCATCTGATGCCGAAGCCCTATTCCTTTGATCTTCGCGAACGAGCAGTGTCGCGCGTCCTGGCCGGCGAGAGCGTTCGTTCGGTTGCGGCGGTTCTAAAGGTAAGCGTTTCGAGCGTCGTGAAGTGGTCTCAGCGCTACCGGCCGACGGGGAGTGCGGCTCCGGGAAGGAATGTCGGTCGGCCTCGCCCGTCGCTCCTTGCGCCGCACCGAGCATGGCTTCTGGAGCGGATCGGCAGCGGCGAGCACGTCACCTTGCGCGGACTTCAGGCCGAACTCGCCGAGCGTGGGACGAAGGTCGACTACCGAACGGTCTGGAACTTCGTCCATGGCGAGGGACTGAGCTTCAAAAAAAACCGTTCTGCCAAGCGAGCAGGGTCGTGCTGACATCGCGCGTCGACGGGCGCAGTGGAAGAAATACCAAGGCCGCCTCGATCCACGACGGCTGGTCTTCATCGACGAGACCTGGGCCAAGACCAACATGGCGCCGATCCGGGGCTGGGCGCCGCGCGGCCACCGACTGCAGGCTCGGGTTACTCATGGCCACTGGAAGACGCTGACCCTGATTGCGGCGTTGCGCTGCGACCGCATCAACGCACCGTGCGTCTTCGACGGCCCGATCAACGGGCGAAGCTTCGCAGCCTATGTCGAGCAGGTTCTCGTGCCGACGCTTGCGCCCGGAGACATCGTCGTCATGGACAACCTCGGCTCTCACAAGGGTCAACCGGTACGAGAGGCTATCCGCAAGGCAGGAGCCAAGCTGTTCTTCCTGCCGCCTTACAGTCCGGACCTGAACCCGATCGAGCAGGTCTTCGCCAAGCTCAAACAACTCATGCGAACCGCAGCAGAACGAACCGTCGAGGCGACATGGAAGGCGGCAGGCACTCTGCTCCGGCGCTTCCCACCACACGAATGCCGAAACTACCTCGTCAATGCAGGATATGCTTCAACATGAGATCATCACGCTCTAATCGACTTCGTTCGGGGTAAAACAGCGGCTTGCCGCTTATATGGCAAGCTCTCGCGTTATTGAACGCGCACCATGTGAGAGGCTTGGCCTTTCATATGGTGCGTCTCCAAAATGCTTCTGATGAGTTCCCGTTGCGGTTCGATTTACGGAACATCATCGCGGGCGCGACGAGCCAACCATCTGCTCGTAATGATGCGGGCCGACAGCGTTGAGCCTGCCTCCGGCGCTAATTGATCTCCGGTTCTGCAACGGCTTTTCCGAAGTTTCGTTCAAGATACTCGAAATCGCATCCGGTATCCGCCTGTCCCACAAAGTTGGAGAACATGTATCCGTAACCGCGTTCGTACCGCAGTTCGGACTGTTTCAATGTCTTGCGGCGATGTTCGAGTTCCGCATCGTCGACGAGCATGTCCAGCCGGCGGTTGGGGAGGTCCAGCCTTACGATATCGCCTGTCCGCAACAATGCGAGCGGACCGCCGACATAACTCTCGGGAGCGACGTGCAGGACACAAGCGCCATAGGATGTGCCCGACATGCGTGCGTCGGAAATACGCAGCATATCTCGATGGCCCTGTTTGAGAAGCGCCTTGGGCATAGGCAGCATGCCCCATTCCGGCATCCCGGGTCCTCCCTTCGGACCTGCATTTCGTAAAACCAGCACGTGATCGACAGTCACATCCAGCATCTCGTCCTCGATCGCCTTCTTCAGTTCGGGATAGCTGTCGAAAACCAGCGCAGGACCTTCGTGATTGTAGAATTTCGGATCGCATGCGGCGGGCTTCATAACCGCGCCGTCCGGTGCGAGATTGCCGCGCAGTACCGCCAGCGAGCCTTCATGATAGACCGGGTTCGACAGCGGCCTTATGACATCGTCATTATAGACTTTTGCGTTCTGGATATTCTCGCCCAGCGTCATGCCGTTGACGGTGACGCAGGACGTGTCAAGCCGTTCCTCAAGCTGCTTCATCAGCGCGACTAGCCCGCCGGCGTAAAAGAAATCCTCCATCAGGTAGTCGCTTCCCGAGGGGCGTATATTCGCGATGAGAGGCGTGGAGCGACCGAGTTTGTCCAGATCATCGAGCGTCAGTTCGATCCCGGCCCGGCGCGCGATGGCGATGAGGTGAATGACGGCGTTGGTCGAGCAGCCAGTTGCCATCGCGGTCACCGCTGCGTTCCTGATCGCAGCGTCGGTGACGATCTTGTCGGGGGTAAGGTCCTCCCACACCATATCCACGATGCGACGACCGCTGGCTGCGGACATGCGCTGGTGGCTGGCGTCCGCGGCCGGGATCGAGGATGCGCCCGGGAGGCTCAACCCCAACGCTTCGGTGATCGCCGTCATCGTGGACGCTGTTCCCATCGTCATGCAGGTTCCCGCCGAGCGGGCGATGCCGCCCTGAAGGCCGAGCCAGTCCGCCTCTGACAGTCGCCCGGCACGGCGCTCATCCCAATATTTGAAAACGTCCGAGCCGGAGCCGAGAATCTTGCCGGCATAATTGCCGCGCAGCATCGGGCCTGCGGGAAGATATATCATGGGAACGCCCGCCGTCAGGGCACCCATGACCAGACCGGGTGTGGTCTTGTCGCAGCCGCCCATGAGGACCACCCCGTCGAACGGGTGGGAACGGATCATCTCCTCCGTTTCCATGGCAAGCAGATTGCGGTAGAGCATCGAGGTCGGCTTCGTAAAAGTCTCGTCTACGGACAGAGCCGGCATTTCGAGACCTATGCCGCCAGCTTGAGCAATGCCGCGTTTCACATCATGGGCGCGTTCGCGCAAATGGCTGTGACAGGGGTTGATCTCGGACCAGGTGTTCAAAATGCCGATGATCGGTTTGCCGCGCAGGTCGTCTTCATCGTGGCCTGCCTGCATCATGCGTGAGCGGTGATCGAAACTGCGCGCGTCATCCGGCGCGAACCAGCGGGCGCTTCGCAGGTTCCGTTGCGTTTCTTTTGGGGTTTTTGTCATTCGATGTCGCTTTCGAAGTCAATCTGCTTGCTCGACGGAGAGTGGCTGATCTTCACACATGAAAGGTCGTTCTATGTCGTGCGAGAAACCTCAGCGAGATTTCGAACGCCCAACTGGGCCATGTTGTTTGCAAGGTCTGTCTTCAGAATCTCGTAAGCATGAACGGCTCCGCGCTCTCCCAATGCGGCGATGGAGAACAGAAAGCCGCGACCGAGGAAGCAGAAGTCAGCTCCCAGCGACAATGCGCGAAGAATGTCGAGACCGCCGCGAAGTCCACTATCGAACAGGATCGGGATCCGTCCCTTGACCTCCGCCGCAATCGCTGGCAGCGCCTCGATCGACGCCGGTGCGGCATCGATCTGTCGGCCCCCGTGATTTGAAACCACGATACCATCGGCACCTGCCTCGACAGCGCGGCTTGCATCTGCGGGATCGAGAATACCCTTGAGCACAAGCGTGCCGCCCCACTCGTCGCGCAGACGCGCCACGTCCTCCCACAGCGGTCGTCCGCCGATCACCTGGCCGACGGCTGCAGCGCCCTTGGCAGTCGATGAAGCCGGGTAATATTTCTCGATTACCTTGAAACGGGGAGCGCGATTTTTCAGCGTGGCCAGAGCCCAGTTCGGCCGGACTGCGATGTCGCGCAGCATGGCTAACGACAGCGAGGCAGGAACGGTCAGGCCGGCCCTCAACTGCCGCTCACGCCTGCTGCCTACAGGGGTGTCCACCGTCAGAACCAGGGTCTTCATGCCTGCGTTTCTGACACGCCGCAAAATGTCGGATCGCACTTCGTCGTTTTTTGGCGGGTAGAGCTGAAACCAGGCGGCATCGCCCGCAATCTCGCCGATTTTTTCCGGGGTCTCGTTCGCCATCGTGCTGAGCACATATGGCATACGCCTGGATGCTGCCGCTCGTGCAAGGGCCAGTTCCGCCCCTGGCCAGATCAGGCTCGACATCCCGACCGGAGCAGCCCCGAAAGGTACGGAATACTCCGTGCCGAACAAAGTGGCCCTAGTGTCGGGTTCGAACGATCCCATGAGAACGGTCGGCGTCAACCGGATCTCGTCCATTTTCTGCATGTTTCGAGAAACCAGTTCTTCAAGGCCTGTGCCGCTGTCCAGATATTCCCACGCAAAATGCGGCACCCGTGCCTTGGCCTTCTTACTGAGATAGGCGAAAGACGGATAGCGGCTGTCCAGTTTCATGCTTGTTTCTCCCTTTGGAACGGCGAAAGGTCCGATGACGATCGCGGATCGTCCGCGCTTACGGACGCACCACGGAAGGAACCGGAGGCACCGGCGTCAGCACCGACCGTCCTTCGAAATGGGCGACCAGATTGTCGACCACAAGTTGGGCCATGGCATTGCGCGTTTCCACAGTGCCGCTGGCATGATGCGGCGAGAGCGTGACGTTCGCCAGCGAAGTGAGCCTTGGATCGGGATCCGGTTCGCTCCGGTAGACGTCGAGCCCTGCGCTGGAAATCCGGCCGGATTGCAGCGCGTCGATCAGCGCCGCTTCATCGACGGCGCTACCACGCGCGATATTGATGAGCGTCCCGCTGGAACCCAACGCATCCAGCACGGCCGCATCGACCATGCCGAGTGTTTCGGCTCCTCCGGGCACAGCCACCACGAGAATATCCGACCACTCGGCAAGTGAGCGCGCATCAGGAATAAATGAATACGGCACGGCTTTCCTGGACCGGGACGAATAGCCGATCACCATCCCGATCGGTTCGCAGCGCGCGGCAATCGCCATGCCGATCCGGCCGAGGCCCAAAATGCCCACACGCTTCCCTTTGAGACCGGACGTCAGTCCCATGAGCCTTTTTTGCCATTCGCCGGACGCCACAAGCATATGCCCTTCGACCATCCGCCGCCGCGTCATCAGGATCAGGCCGAGCGCCATATCCGCGACGTCGTCATTGAGAACATCTGGAGTATTCGTGACGATGATGCCTCGCGAGCCGCAGGCCTCCAGATCGATGCTGTCATAGCCAACCCCCACCGAGGAAACGATTTCGAGATGAGGAAAGCACGCGATCGTCTTTCGATCGATACCCACGACCGGAGACGTGACCACACCGCGAACGAGATCCGCGCACGCGTTTACAAGCCTTTCCGCATCAACCGCCTGATCCACGCGATGCAGCGTGAAAGCGCGCTCGAGTTCAGCCATCTGGTCCGGCAGGATCGGAGTCAGTACAGCTATGTTCGCTTTCTCCATATATTTGATGTCCCAGATCGATGATGCGGATTGATCTCGCCCTAAGGAGATCGCGAAAGATTTTTCAGGCTATTTTTTTTGCCAGCTCGATGAAGTCCTTGACCTCGTAGTCGAAGTCTTCCGGCTTCAGTTCCGGCTTCGAGCCTGGGCCATATTCCAATGGCCGCGTCACATAAGCGGTCCGCATGCCTGCACGGCGAGCGCCCACAAGGTCCTGCGCATGGCAGGCAACCATCATGATCTCATCCGGCGACAGGCGCATGAGGTTCGCCGCATCGTGATAGATGGTGGGATCGGGTTTGACCTTCCGGAAAAAGTCGGCCGAGACGATTGCGTCCCATTGCAGCCCCCCGTGCCTGGCAAGCTCGATCATGCAGTGCAGGTCGCCATTGGAGAACGGCACAAGCCGATAGTTCGGCCTCAACAGATGCAAGCCCTCATGCACGTCCGGCCAGGGCGGAAGCCGATCCCAGACTCTGTTGAAGTTCGCTATTTCCTTCTCGTCGAGATCGGCAATCCCGTACTCGGCCAAGAGCGCGTCCAGCTTGATGCGATGAATCTGCTCGGTGGGGATCAGGTCCATTTCGCCGGAGGAGATTTTCAGCAATGATGACAGATAGCCGTCGACCCGCCATTTCCTTGCAAATTCACCCCACTCCACCGCCACACCCGTCTTTTTGGACAGCGCGTGCCCTTCACGCACGACCTGCGAGTACCAGTCCACCACGGTGCCGAATACATCGAAAAACAGAACTTTGATCGAGGATGAATTACTCATGACGGCCAATCAATACGCAATGCTTGGAAGATAAGTTGCCAGAGAAGGAATTCTGAACACAAGTATAACTGCGATCACCTGCAATATGACGAACGGAATTGCACCTCGATAGAATTCGGGCAGCGTTATCGACTTGGGTGCGACGCCCTGCGCGTAGAAAATCGCAGGGCCTACCGGCGGAGTGATGAACGATGTCTGCAATGTGAGCGCGAACAGGATGGCGAACCAGGTCAGATCGAAGCCCATGTTCGCCACGACGGGTCCGACGAGCGGCAAGATTATCAAGGTGATCTCGAGCCAGTCTAGAACGAAGCCCAACAGCAACGTCACCGCGAGGATTGCAACGACGAGCCCGATCGGAGACAGCGGGACAGCCTCTAGGGCGCGTTCGAAGAGTTCGTCGCCGCCCAGCCCACGGAACACCAGCGAAAAGGCCGTAGCTGCAAGTATGAGCGCGAAAATGAACCCTGTCGTGGACATCGTGCTGAGCGAAACGTCCCTCAAGATGGACCAGGTCAGTCGTCCTCTTGCCGCGGCAAGCGCCATGGCAGCGGCGGCTCCCATACCTGACGCTTCAGTCGGGGTGGCGACGCCCAGAAAAATACTGCCCAGAACCGCAAGGATCAGGAAAATCGGCGGCAGCATCGACTTGAGCAATTCGATGACGTCCCAAAGTCCGAGCGGCGAGACATCGCTCGGAGGCGGGGCCGCCTTGCTGCTGAACCGCGACCAGATCAGGATGTATGCGACATAAATCAGACCCAGCATCAATCCGGGGATCACCGCTCCCATGAACAAGTCGCCTACGGACACCGCAAGCCGGTCAGCCATCAGCACGAGCATGATCGATGGCGGCAGCAGAATACCCAATGTCCCGACCGCACACACCGTGCCGACGGCAAACGATCGGTCATAGCCTGCCTTCAGCATAGCCGGGACACCCAGCAAGGTCAGCAGAACGACGGAAGCGCCGATAATGCCCGTTGACGCAGCAAGAAGGATGCCGAGCAGGGCCACCGAGATGGCCAGCCCTCCCCGAACGCCGGCAAGAAGCCTTGCGAAGCTGACCATCAGATCATGCGCCACGCCCGACTTGTCCAGAAACAAGCCCATGAAAATAAACATCGGCAGGGAAATAAGGACCCAGTTCTCCATGACTGCCCAGTTTCGGTCCACAATCGAGGCCGAATAATTCCAGTCAATCAGGTAGAACGAATTCTCGACAAGCGTCGTCCACTCACCTACCGCAACGGACAGAGCCGTATAGAATATAGCTGTACCCGCGAGGCACCATGCAACGGGATAGCCGGTAAATATCAACCCGATGAAAGTTACGAACATCGAGATCGCGATGTAATCCGTGAATTCAAAATACATTTTCTTCTCTACTCTTTCGGATTGACAGCCGCAGATGCGCAACGCAGCGCGACAAACGCGCTATGCCTGCAAGCGCCAATAGTAAGAACGATAGGGGAAGAAACATCTTGATGATCCAGCGGTAGGGAATCCCGCCCGGCGCCAGGGAAATTTCGGACATCACGAAGCTGTTTCGAACGAACGCGTAGCTGAACCAGAGAACGAAGACGCAATACGGAAGCAGAAGAAACAGAATTCCGTAGAATTCGATCCAGGATGTCGTACGCGGGCGAAATTTCGCACTTAGGATGTCGACCCGAATGTGACGGTCGTGGGACAATGCATAGGGTATGCTCAGCGCAATACCTGTGGCAAAGAAATGCCACTGAAGTTCTTCTAGGAACATCGAGCCACTGTTCATGCCGTAGCGTAAAAACACGCTGACGACGATGTTCAGTGTCAAAAGCACCCATACGGCGGAGAACAACCCTCCAAGCGCACGAACGCTTCCGTCTATCGTTCGAGAAATCCATGTCTCCGGCAGCGGCAACGGAATGCCGTGCGCACTCGATGTCACCGTGCTGCCGTGCGTTTGCGGAACACTCATCGCGACTCCTCCGCGCCCCCCGGCCGGGGACGCTCCATTCCAATCGAAACTTGTGGAGAATGCGTTTCAGTTGCCGCCCGTTAGAGGCCCCAACTCGCTCATATGCGCCTTGTAGGCTTCCATGGATTCATAGATGGCCTTGAAATCGGCGTCCGCAGCCGCCTCTTCAGCCAGCACCTCATTACTTGCAGCCTCGAAAGCAACAAGCAGTTCTTCGCTGAAGTGATGCACCTGGACGCCCGCCTCGACCGCAGTATGGATCGCAGCCGCCTGCACGGCGTCACTAATCGGGATGTTCTTGATGGCGGCGGCATCGCAGGCCGCTTCCACCAGGGCTTTCTGGATGTCCGTCAACCCGTTCCACACACCCAGATTCACTACAAGATGACCCGCGCCGACCGGCTGTTGCCAACCTGGAAAATACGCATGTTTGGTGACCTTGTGCAGACCAAGGGCGATATCCACCGATGGGATCGACGCCTCGACCGCATCCATCAACCCTCTTTCGAGCGCCGAGAATGTCTCGCCATAGGAAAGGGCCGTAACCGAAGCACCCAGCTTTTCATATACTTTCGCACCCGGCCCTGCGGTACGGAATTTCAGACCGCGGATGTCATCGGGCACACTGACTTCGTTTCTGAACCAGCCCCCCGTTTCCGGGCCGGTCATGAGGCAGAGCATTCCGTGGACGCCATGCTTGTTGAAAAGATCCTGGGTCAGTTCCTTGCCGCCGCCTGTGTAATACCAGCCGGCATATTCCGACGGGCCCAGACCGAACGGAACTCCCGTCAGCAGGTTACCGGCGGGAATGGTGCCGGCGCTGTAGTTCATCACGGCAAGACCAGCGGGCACGCGGTTGTCGCGGACGGCGTCGAACACGCCGAAAGCAGGGACGATTTCGCCGGGATCGTAAATCCGCACCTGAATATGATCCCCGCCGATCGCATTGAGGGTTTCGGCCCAGTCGATATACCCCGACCCCACGCCGGGAAGATTCGATGATATGGCAAGCGGAACACGCCACCGTTCGGTTGCTTGGGCAAAACCTGTAAAGGCGACACAAGCTGCAAGTGTCGAAAGAGTTACGGTAGCGATCTTCATTGACTTCCTCCCAGATAGTCCTTTTCTCCCACTGTACGGCTAACACCCGGAACCGCGACGGGACTGCAACAAATGTTGCAAACCGGAGATGTTTGAAACGTGCCGGCTTCCGCTTCCCATGCATGCGGACGAAGCGTCGTCAGGCTTCTGGACTTTGGATCGATTTTCGGCAGAATGAAGTTTCTGGAGCGGTTGCCGAAGTAATCAGCCCCATTCAGGGTCGGGATGGAACCAGCCCTTTAAGAGACTTCTTGGAACGCCAGCGAAGATGACCGATCCGGTAACGCCAGCCTCCATAAAGATTCACACGTGGCGGGACATGCTCTCGCCGCAGGCAAATTCCGATCTTCAGATCTATCTTCGCGAACGGCGCGTTCGGGCCGGCGAGATGCTGTACCGGTTCGGTGAAGAAGCGACTTGCGGCTATCAGATCCTCTCCGGTCACGTCGAGATCAACTGCTACACCGCCGATGGACGCGAATATGTCGTCGGCTCGCTTTATCCGGGCGACACCCTGGGCGACATCGGCCTGGTCAATGGCGGGCTGAGATTCAACAACGCCGTCGCGTTGATCGACAGCAAGGTCAGCATTCTATCGCGATCAGACTATCAGTCCCTGATATGCAAGCATCCGGAAATTTCGAGGAAAGTGGCGGAGATGCTCGGCTATCGATATCAGTCTCTTTTCGCGCTTGCTCAGGATGCCTATCTCTTGCCGCTATACCATCGGCTGGGCCGAACGATAGTCCGCCTGGCACTATTCCAGAACGGCACACCGCCGCCGGAGCCCATCATCCTGCAAAATTGCTCCCAGGAGAAACTGGGGTTGATGGTTGGGGCCGCAAGGCAAAGTGTCGGCAGAGAACTGAAAAGAATGGAAGCACTGGGCCTGATCCGCATCAATTATGCCAATATGGTGGTGCAGAATTTCGCGGCCATGGCAAGTATGTTCGGCTCCGTCGTCGACTACGAACCCATTATGAGCGACCAGTTCGGCTTCGTCACAACCTGATTTCCTTCATGACCTTCCTTGTCCGATATTTTCCCGATTGGAACATATGTTGCGGTTGAGCTAGCGTAGAAATGGCAATTTCTTTCCCAAAATTCGGGGAGAGAGAGAGATGCGCGCATATAGATCTGCAAGAGTGACTGAAGGAAAAACAGCTTCTGCGGCCCGGTCGCTCTGGATTGCCAGCGGAGTAAATTCGAAAGATTTTGGCAAGCCCATCATTGCCGTCGCCAATTCCTTCACCGAATTCGTCCCGGGCCACGTCCATCTGCAGGAAGTAGGGCGCCACGTATGCGACGAAATCTGGAAAGCCGGCGGAATCCCACGAGAGTTCAATACGATAGCGGTCGATGACGGCATCGCGATGGGGCATGACGGAATGCTGTATAGCCTTCCCAGCCGCGACCTCATTGCGGACAGCATCGAGTATATGTGCCAAGCTCATTGCGTCGACGCGCTGATTTGCCTGTCCAACTGTGACAAGATCACACCTGGCATGTTGATGGCAGGCTTGCGGCTCAATATTCCGGTCATCTTCGTCTCGGGAGGACCGATGGAAGCGGGGCGCATCGGCAGGGGCCTATCCTTCAAGCGTGCCGATCCGATCGAAACCTACGTCGCGGCGTTCGATCCGACTTACTCGGCCAAAGACGTCACAAAGCTTGTCGAGAGCGCTTGTCCGACCTGTGGATCGTGCTCGGGTATGTTCACCGCGAACTCGATGAACTGTCTGGCCGAGGCGATCGGCCTTGCCCTGCCTGGTAATGGATCCGTACTGGCTACCCATGTCGACCGCAAGGCACTGTTCAGCCGTGCCGCGCAGACGATCGTCGAGATGACCAGGCGCTATTACGAGCAGGAGGACGACAGCGTATTGCCACGCAGTATAGCAACGCGCTCGGCATTCGAAAATGCGATGAAGGTCGATCTCGCCATGGGCGGGTCAACCAACACGATCTTGCACCTTCTTGCCTTGGCGGCGGAGGCCGAAGTCGACTTCACGCTGAAAGACATGGACATTCTGTCAAGGCAGGTGCCGCATCTGTGCAAGGTCTCTCCCGCGAACAATCGCTATTACATGGAAGACGTTCATCGGGCAGGCGGCATAATGGGCATTATGGGCGAACTTGATCGGGCGCAGATGATCGACCGCTCAGTAAAGTCCGTCGCGGGGGAAACCCTTGGCCATGTTCTGGACAAATGGGACTATCTGCGCAGTCGGGACCCGGAGGTCAATCACTTCTACCGCGCTGCTCCCGGCGGAATCCGGACCATCAAACCTTACTCGCAGGAAGCGCGGTGGGAGGACATGGATCTGGACCGGGAGACGGGGTGCATACGAAGCATCTCCCACGCATATTCCCCGGAAGGAGGGCTTGCGGTTCTCTATGGCAATATCTCGGAAAACGGCTGCGTTGTGAAAACTGCGGCGGTATATCCGCACATGCTGAAATACACGGGCAGGGCGCGCGTTTTCGATCAGCAGGAAACGGCTCTCAAAGCTATCGAGGGCAACGAGATAGAACCGAATACGGCCATTGTCATTCGGTACGAAGGGCCGAAAGGCGGGCCCGGAATGCAGGAAATGCTGAAACCAACCATGACATTGAAAGCCAAGAAGCTCGACAGCAGCTGCGCACTTATCACGGATGGCCGATACTCCGGGGCGTCCGCAGGGTTGTCGATCGGCCACATTTCTCCCGAAGCCGCAAACAAGGGAGCTCTGGCGCTTGTCGAGGACGGCGACGAAATCGAAATCGATATCCCCGCGCGCACGATTCATCTGAGGATCAGCGAGGAGGAGTTGAAACTTCGGCGCGAAACGATGGACGCGCGTCCTCATGACGAAGCCTGGCTACCGCTCACCAAGCGAACGCGCCAGGTCACCAAGGCGCTGCGCAGCTATGCAGCGTTCGCAAGCAGCGCCGACCGGGGCGGAATCAGAGACATTCCGTAGGTCGCCGGAAAACGCCCTCGTGCGGCAGTGCGCTTCTATCGATGGGTGCTCTCACTGAGCCGACCAAACCACAGAGCACTTGCCGGAAAAGGTAAGCGGCCGTTCTGCCCCATCCCCTCCGCATAAGAGGCCGAAGCTCCGGCCCGGCCTCTCGTCAATGAATCTGGGCCGAACTCCTGATCGCGGACACCAGCATGTCCACGGTGAATGTCGGGTCGTTGCAGACATCGAGAATCACCTTCTCGCGCCGAGCGACAAGTTGAATCGCGTCCGGCAGTTTCCGTACTGCCTCTGCCGGAATGACCACTGCCCCATGATAGTCTGCATGAATAACGTCGTTATGACCCGCCTGCATGCCGAACACGTTGACCGGTTGGCCCAGATCCACCAGGTGTACATGCGCGTGGCTGGGACCGATGCGACCGCCGAGAATCTGAAACCCGGGGGCGAGCATGTCGCAATCGCGAAAGGAACCGTTCGTGACGCAGCCTTGCGCACCCAATGAGCGGTGGACGAGCGAATTCACCTCGCCCCAGAACGCTCCGTATCCAGGATTGTCATCAATGTCCTCGAGAACGACTACGGTCGGCATTTCCGCATCGGCGACGTAGCGAACCCAGTCGAGCAAATTCGCGACCTTCGCGCCGGCCGCCTTGCTCGATCTTACTGTTCCGACGCGGGCCAGACCGACGATTGGCGGCAGCGAACGATGGGCCGCCACCATCTGCTCGACGGTAAAGCCGACTGACTGCCGCTGCGGCACGATCAGTTCGAGCCCGTTGCAGATCGTGGGTGTATCCCACTGCTTCAGACGTTCCAGATCTTCTACATCGAAGACATGCTCACTCATAGTTTCCTCCTCAGGAACAAAAGATCTTGCGACTTTCAGACGTCTCGCTGTAAATCGCTCTTGCTGCGTGAAAGCCGCGGCTCTGGCCCTGTCCATCCGGTTGGTAAAATCGTCACGCGTCTACATGACCAGGTAGAAGACGATTGCTGGGAAAAACATGATGGCTATGACACCGATAAGCTGCAGGATCACGAACGGCACGATGCCCTTGTAAATGTCCTGTATGGCTACCCAGCTTGGCGCAGCTCCCTTGAGGAAGAAGAGTGCAAACCCAAAGGGTGGCGTCAAGAATGACGTCTGCAGAATGACCGCCATTAGAATGGCGAACCAGAGAAGCACCATCGACTGCTGATCGGAAGGGCTGAGGTGTTCAATGCCAAGCGAAACTGCGAAGTCAGGCGCAAAGGTTGCGAATACCGGAGTGAAGACTGGTAGAATGATAAGCGTGATTTCAAGCCAGTCAAAGAAGAAGCCGAGGACGAAGACCACGACCATGAGCAAGAACAGAAGACCCCAATGGGTCAGTCCCATCCATTTTATGAAGTCATGGATAAGATCCTCTCCGTATAGAGCTCTGAACACATAAGAAAATGCAACGGCACCGCCGAATACTAAGAAGATCATAGCTGATGTAAGAGCCGTCTGAATGCAGACGCTGTCGAGTGTCTTCCGTGTCAGCTTTCCATTAAACCATGCCAGAAGCAGCGCTCCGAAAGCACCAATGCCGGACGCTTCCGTCGGCGTAGCCCATCCGGCAAAGATACTCCCCAAGACCAGCACGATCAGGAACACGATCGGAACGAACCCAGTCAGGATCATCATCAGGACATTGCCAAGACCGATTTCCTCATCTGACCGAGCGACTGGCGGAGCAACCTGAGGCTTCAATACCGAAATAGCGACGACGTAGATGCAGTAGAACGACGCGAGCATCAGGCCCGGCAGGATCGCCGCGATGAACAGATTTCCCACCGACAGAGACATAAGGTCGGCCATCATGACCAGCATGACGGATGGCGGCAGCAGCGCACCGAGCGTAGCGCTGGCGGCGATCGTGCCTGTACCGAGCCGGATATCGTATTTTTGCGCTATCATCGCAGGAAGCGCCATCATGGTGAGCATGACGACAGTAGCACCAATAATCCCCGTAGTAGCGGAAAGAATGGTCCCCAGGATCGTCACTGTCAGCGCAAGACTGCCGGGAACCCGGCGAAGCATGATTTGAAGAATACGCAGAAGATTTGCTGCAATCTGGCTTTTCTCCAGCATCAGCCCCATGAAAACGAAGCACGGCACGACGACCAGAATCTGATTCACTGCCGCGCTTTGCCAGAGCCGGTCGACGAACAGATAGAGCTCGGACGCATGCATGACGCCAAGGGTGATACCGCCCAGACTGAAGAGCAGCGCGAGCCCACCAAGGACCAGTGCCACCGGGAAGCCGGAAAACAGGAACAGCGCCAGCGCGATGAACATGTAGCCGCCAAGATAGTCGTAAAGGTGATCGAAGATCGCGTTCATTTGGGTGCCGACACGTTAGTTTCGCGTACCGAGCTTTTCAGTTGAACCATCTCAAGGCGGCCGAGTGCGGCTGAGCGCAATTCTTCGGGCCCGAAGAGGTAAACGAGAAGACGTAGCAATGTTGCGATGAGAGCGGAGAAAAGCAGGCCGGTTCCTATCAGCAGAAAGGACTTGATGACCCAGCGATGCGGTAAGCCCGTCAAAGAAGCTGAACCCTCGCCCTGAACGTAAGATTTCATGACGAAGAACCAGGACTGGTAGACGAGCACGCCGCAAAAGGGCAGAGCGAAAACGAGGATCGCGAGCAACTCGATCCAGCCACGCGTCCTCTCAGTTCGATTCTCACGCCACAGGTCAACGCGCACATGGGTCCCGTTCAGGTAGGCCAACGCGTAGGCCAGAAGGAAAATTGCGGCATGTAGATGCCACTCCATTTCCTGCAGTTTGGTGGGAGAGATGAAGTCATATAACCAGCTTTCCATCACGAACTGCTGGAGAAACGGAATTTTACGTCCGAGGACGTCGTAGACGATCACGAATATCAAGGGCAGGACGAGCCACGATCCAAGGCGTGCGACCGTTTCGCTGACTTTCGCCAGCACATCGGAAATTGCAAGCAGTGTGCGCATGGGCAGGCACCGATACTGTAATGACGATGAAATGAGATGGCTGAAGGTGCTTGTGCCGATCAGACAGGAGCGGCAGCGCCCTGTTCAGGGCGCTGCCGTAATTGATCGCCTACTTCAAATAAGCGCGATCACCCCAGATCTTGTAGTCTTCGCGGAACTTGGACAGGCTTTCCCAGACACGCGCCGAGTCGGGATTCTGATTCACCTCGTCCTGAACGACATCGCCCCACGCGGCCTCGAATGCGTCGAGCATTTCGGGCGGCCACGTCTTATTGACCACGCCGTCGGCTTCGTTCTGCTTCATCACCTGGTACTGGCTACCTTCGCCGTCTGCAAACTGCATGACGATCAGGCGATCGCATGAAATTTCGATCAGTTCCTTATGCGCATCGCTCAGCTTGTTCCAGCTGTCCATGTTGACCAACAGTTCCTGAACGGTCGACTGCTGATGCCAGCCCGGAAAGTAGTTGAATTTTGCGATCTGATAGAGACCCAGGCTGCGATCAAAGACAGGGTTCGACTGCTCGGCGGCGTCGAGAACGCCCAGTTCCAACGCCTGATAGACTTCACCGGAGGCCAGCAACTGGGTGGAGACGCCAAACTTCTCCATCACCTTGGCTCCAAGGCCAAGGAAGCGCATCTTCAAGCCGCGAAGATCCTCGATTGTGTCGACCTCCTTGCGGAACCAACCGCTTGTCTCAGGAGCCAGCAGCCCGCAAGGCAGCATATGGATGTTGTCGCGTGCATAATATTCCTGCGCCAGCTTCGTGCCGCCGCCATAGCGCAACCATGCAAGCATCTCGCCGGCACCGGGACCGAACGGAATCGCCGCGAAGAAAGCGTATGCGGAATTTTTGCCGACATTGTAGCCGGGCGATCCATAAGCCGCGTCCAGAGCGCCTTCCGAAACCGCGTCGTAATACTGCGCGCCCGAAACAAGCGCGCCAGGTTCGAACACACGGATGTCGAACGTATCATTCGACAAAAGCTTGATCGAATCGCTGAAGACATCGAATGCCCCGGGAATCGGCAATGACTGGCTATAGGATGAATGCATCCGCCAGCGCACACGCTCCTGAGCATTCGCAACCGTCGACATCCCGACGGCCGCAATCAAACCACAAACTACAGAAAGCTTCATCATTTCAGTACCCTCCCTTGTGTCGCCGAAAGTCATAGCCGTAGAGTCTACGGAATGTCGTTCGAGTGTGAATCCAGGCTCCGGTTATATCTCAGGACCTTAGCCCCGGCGGTCATCCTTGGCTCGTCGACCGAGCGCGGGGAAAAGCCGTCAACGGAAATTGATCGAGCCCTTGGTGCGCAGGCTCAAAGCAGCGTGCCCCGTGCAGGCCAGAGCAAGGAGGCGCCAGTACGACGTTTCACGGTCGCACCTAAGCCCTGAGCACGTGCCGGTCGCGCAAGAAATGCGCACAAATGCATCATGATTGACTCCTCCCAATCCATAAGGAAAGAGGTTGGACAGCTCTGTGAACGCAATGTCTGACAACGTTCAAGGATGCTTGAGCCGGAACCACCTTCTCGACCTTACAAGATCCCTCCCCAGAAAATCTATTTTTCCGCGTTGATAACATTTTTCAGCTTTGATGTATTGTACCATTGCCGCCGGGTGTCAAGCGCGGATGCACGGGCTGTCCGAAACGATGGTTTGATTACCCCTTGAAACTGGAAACCCATCATGCGACCGACCATCCGTCGCCAGGTAAAAAGCTGGTCGCTGCCGGGTGCCTTGACATCCGCGAGCAAGTTGCGCCACATACCGATGTGATATATTTTTTCACATAAAGACTATTTCGTATTCCGAGGCGAGGGAGGTCAGCTTGGCTGAGATCGATTACTATTTCACGTCGGCGTCGCCGTGGGTCTATCTGGGCCATAAGCTTCTGTGCGATATCGCAACGCGTCATGGTGCCACAATCAATGTGAAGCCCGTCAATCTTTTGGGGGTCTGGGCCATTTCGGGCGGCGTCGCGCCTGCCAATCGACCTCCCGTGCGCCAGCGTTACCGGATCATCGAGCTTCAGCGCTATGCCGAGATGCGCTCTTTGCCCATCAAGCTGCATCTCGACCATTTCCCGCTCGACCCCGCCCTGGCAGACCATGTCGTAGCCGCACTCGTGGATGCCGGTGCTGATCCGCTGCCCTTCATGCAGCGCCTGTTCGCTGCATACAGGGCCGGAGACAGGGACATCGCGAACGTCGAGGTCCTGGCGAAGCTGCTGGAAGAATCCGGCCATGATTCAGCCACGACGATCAAGAACGCCAGCGATCCGCGGATCATAGCGATCCGCGAGCAGAACACCGCCGACGCGATCGCGGCTGATGCGATTGGTGTTCCAGTTTACGTTCTCAACGGCGAACCGTTCTGGGGGCAGGACCGTCTTGAAATGCTTGATCGTGCTTTGACCATAGGCCGGCAGCCTTACTCTCCAGACGCCTGAAGACCGTCCGATGAATTTAATCGGTAAGTCGCGGGGATCAGGAAGGCGACGTGTTCTGTCAGCTGCCCGCCGTCTCCGTCAGCCAAGCCAGGAGCCGCAATCATGACGCAAGACGCCGCTTACGTGCCGCCAAAGGTTTGGAGTTGGACCAAGGGCGACGACACGTACTTTTCCAGGATCAACCGGCCTATCGCCGGCTCCACGCATGAAACCGAACTTCCTGTCGGTCGTCACCCATACCAGCTCTACTCGCAGGGCACGCCCAATGGCCAAAAGGTCACCATCATGCTGGAGGAGCTTCTGGCTGCCGGTCATTCCGGCGCAGAGTACGACGCTTGGCTGATCGACATCGGCAAGGGCGATCAGTTTGGATCGGGTTTCGTGGAAATCAATCCGAACTCGAAAATCCCCGCACTCGTGGACCGAAGCGGTCCTACGCCCGTTCGCGTTTTCGAATCGGCTGCAATCCTCCTGTATCTGTCGGAGAAATTTGACGGTGCCTTTCTGCCGAAGGAACCGGCCGCACGCGCAGAGGCGCTGTCCTGGTTGTTCTGGCAGGTCGGGTCCGCGCCGTTTCTCGGCGGCGGCTTCGGCCACTTTTACGCTTACGCGCCCAGCAAGATCGAATATGCCATCGACCGCTATGCCATGGAAACGAAGCGCCAGTTGGACGTCCTCGACCGGCGGCTGGCTGAAAATGAGTTCGTCGGCGGAGCCGTGTATACCGTTGCCGACATGGCAATCTGGCCGTGGTACGGCGGCACCGTCAAGGGCTGGCAGTATGATGCGGCCGAATTCCTGTCCGTGCACGAATACAAGAACGTGCTGCGTTGGGCCGACCAGATGTTCGAACGACCGGCCGTGGTGCGGGGTCGCATGGTCAACCGGGTCAAGGGACTGCCGACCGAACAACTTCGCGAACGCCACGATGCCGGTGATTTCGAAACTAGGACCGAGGACAAGCTCATGGGGAATGCTGGCTTGAAATAGAGCGGGCGTTTGTAGGCGCGTAACGCCGTCCGAACGTTACGGCAGGGTGGCCGGATAGATCCGGAAGCAAACAAGAGTTTTATGCCTTCGTGCCATGGGGCACGGACTATACCTCTGCTCAGACATTTGATCTATGATGGGAGAGGAAATATATTGAAATGCTGGTCGATGCAGCGATCCAGCATCTCGGAGAGCTCAAAAATGATAGAAAAAGCCGCTAAGAGCAGAACCGAGCAGACCTTTCTAAGCATCAGAGCGGACATTCTGTCCTGCCGTCACCTGCCAGGTGAACGATTGCTCATCAATGCCCTATGCGAACAATTGGGTGCCAGCCTCGGCGCCGTGCGCGAGGCGTTGTCGCGCCTTGCAGCAGAAGGTCTCATTCAGGCCACCGCGCAGAAAGGTTTCCGAGTGACGCCGGTATCGGCGGCCGATCTGGAAGATCTGACTAACACACGTTGCATCATCGAAGATCTATGCCTTCGGAGCGCGATACAGGAAGGTGGCGTCGAATGGGAAACCGGGATCGTCGCTTCCTTTCACCGACTTTCGCGATTGCCCGATGTTCTAACACTCACAAAGGCCAAGGATATCGAAAGCTGGGGGTCGGCGCATGAAATCTTTCATCTCGCACTGGTTTCCTCGTGCAGCAGTCCCTGGCAATTGCGCCTGCGCGCGATGCTTTTCGATCAGGCGGATCGGTATCGCAGGCTCGCCACCTTCACCTCGAGGGTCGAGCGCGACGTTCTGGAAGAGCATCGGACGATCATGGAGGCGACACTGGACCGCAACACTGATCGTGCCTGTGCCCTCATGGATGAGCATCTTCGGCGAACCAGCGAAAGCGTATCCGAGTTCTTACGGGCACAGCCGACAGAATCCGGCCCTGCCGGCAATCGTCTTGCCCAGCTTGCAACCGAAGAAATCCGGTAGTCTGCCGTTCGGGTCCGGCGCGGCGGGACCACCCGCCGTCAATTGGTAAGTCTGCGCACCATGGAGGCATCAAGATGCCGAGGCGTGGCGGCGCCCATCAGCGCCATAGTTCTCTTGTATTCGTCGAGCAGGATTTCGAGGGCACGAGCGACACCGGGTGCCCCGCCTGCGGCGAGGCCGTAGAGATACGGACGGCCGATCGAGCAGGCGTCGGCTCCCATCGCCAATGCCTTCACGATATGGGTACCGCGCCTGATACCGCCATCGCAGATGATCTTGACGGTTCCACCCACCGCATCGGCGACAGAGGCGATCTGGTCGATCGGTGCAGCAGCGCTTTCGAGCTGGCGCCCCCCATGGTTGGAAATCATAACGGTATCAGCTCCGCACTCGCGCGCGAGAACGGCGTCTTCGGCAGTCATAATTCCCTTTACGGCCAGGGGACCTTTCCAGCGATCCGCCAGCCACTCGACATCCTTCCATGTGACGGAGACATCGAACTGTCCGGCGACGTAGACATGAAGAGGCGTCTGACGATCGGACATTGCCTCGACGCGGTGAGCAACGTTGACGAAATCGAACTTCCTTCCGAAGAGCGCGGGAAGCGACCATTTCGGCTTGGCTGCGAATTGCAGGAAGGTACGCGGGTTGAGGCGCGGCGGCAGGCTGAGGTCGTTGAACAGGTCACGCTCCCGCTTGCCCGCAACCAGCGTGTCGACGGTAAGGATGAGGCCGTCATATCCGCCCTCGTGTGCGCGGGCGATGAATTCTTCCGTCAGGCCCCGGTCCTTGAATATGTATATCTGGAACAGACGTGGGCCCGTGGTCACAAGCGCGAAATCCTCCATTGTCGTGGTGCCAAGGGTCGACAGGCTGTAGGGCAACCCGAACCTGTTCGAGGCTTCGGCGACCGCGATCTCCGCATCCTTGTGGAACAGCCGGGTCAAGCCCGTTGGCGCCAGCATCAGCGGGAACGGAATGCTCCTCCCGAAAATCTCCGTCTGATGGTTCGATTTCGACAGGTCTTTCAGCGCCTGTGGTAGCAGTTCGATGTCGTCATATGCGCTCGTCGACCGGCGCAACGCGATTTCGTCTTCCGAGCCGCCGTCGAGATAGTCGAAGACCGGCCGTGGGAGCGCGCGCGATGCGGCTCGGCGGATGTCCATGATATTGTGGCGATCCTGCATGCGGGTCTCCCTAGGAATTTCGATGACTTGCCGGAGGATTATTCAACCTGCCCATCGTTCCCACGTGCAGGCACCTCTAAAAAGGGAGCGGCGAAACAGATCGCCGCTCCTCGATTAATGGATCATCCCCGCATTCGGACGAAGACACCCGTCTGTCCGGAAAGCGCCGCGCGTTGTCCGGATCGATACCCTGACTCAGTAGGTGGCACGACCGCCGGATAGATCGAAGATCGCGCTTGTCGTGAAGCTGTTCTCCCGCGAGGCAATCCACAGCACCATACTCGCGATTTCCTCGACGGTCACGAAACGTCCGCGCGGTATCTTTGACAGCATATAGTCGATGAACTCCTGCGGCACCCGCTCGAGTATGGGCGTGTCGGCGGTGGCAGGTGTGACCGCGTTGACTGCGATGTCGTGGCCAGCGAGTTCCTTGCCCAGCGCCTTCGTCATTCCGATAACGGCGGCCTTCGACGAGGAATAACCCGAGGCGTTCGGATTGCCTTCCTTGCCGGCAACGGACGCAATGTTCACGATTCGCCCGTAATTGCGCTCGACCATTAAAGGCACGATCGCCTGGCACGGCAGGAACGTGCCGTCGAGATTGACGTCATGAACTTTGCGCCAGTCGACATATTTATAGTCGACCAACTTGGCAGCCGGTCCGGGGACACCCGCGCTGTTGATAAGGACATCCACCTTGCCGAAGGCATTGGAGGTCTGTTGCGTGGCTTTGGCGACGGCGTCCGGGTTGCTGACATCCACCTGAACGACGAGCAGTTGCTCGTCCGGTATCTCTCCCAGTTTGCTGTCGAGCTTCTGCGTGTTCATATCCCAGATGGCGACGCGCGCGCCCGACAGAGCCAGCCGATAGGCTACGGCTGCGCCAATCCCGCTTGCACCGCCTGTGACGACGGCATGTTGTCCGGCGAAATCATAGCTGTTCATTACACCCTCCCGTTAAACGAAGTCACAACCTGGCGCTGGCTGCCGAGTCGATCGATGCCGAGCGAAACGACATCGCCAGGCTGCAACCATTGGGGCGGCGTCAGGCCGGCCCCGACTCCCGCCGGCGTGCCCGTGCAAATCAGGTCGCCGGGCTCGAGAAGGATGAATTGGCTCAAATGAGCCACGATCTCCGCAACGCTGAAGATCATGTTCGACGTATTTCCCGACTGCCGCCGCTCACCGTTGACTTCAAGCCAGGCTACCAGATCCTGTACGTCATCAATCTCATCGGTGGTGACAAGCCAGGGGCCTGTGGGGCAGAAGCTGGGGAAGCTTTTCCCTTTTACCCACTGGCCGCCGCGCTCGACCTGCCAAGCCCGTTCTGAGACATCGTTGACGACCACGAAACCGGCAATGTGCGACAAGGCTTCGGCAGCGGTGACGGAAAGCGTGGGCTTCCCGATCACAATTCCCAGTTCCACTTCCCAGTCTAGCTTGGTCATGGTCGGCGCGTGATGGATCGGTTCATTCGGGCCGCAAAAGGACGAGGAAGCCTTGTTGAAGACGATGGGTTCAACGGGAATTGGCAGGTTCGATTCTGCGGCGTGATCGGAATAGTTCAGCCCAATGCACCAGATATTCCGAGGCCGGGAAACCGGCGGCGCGATCTGGTTCTCCTCAAAGGGAGTGGCGGGAAGCGTCTGCAGGTCGATATTTGCAAGGTCTGCGAGAAGCTTCGGAGAAAGCGTCTCGGGCGTAAAGTCCGTCACAATCGACGATACGTCCCTTGCGGTTCCTGTCTCGTCCAGAACGCAAGGAACAACCTGGCCCTGGAAGTTGGATATACGCATAAGCTTCATCTGTGGTCGCTCTTCCCTTTGTCGTTTGGTCTGGATTGAGGATGGAATGCGCGCGAAGTTTTGGTGCGCCCCTCCTGCGGACGTTTACGCATCAAAGTGCTGTCGGAGCTTCCAAAAAAGAAAAAAATATATCATTCATTTAAAAATGCACCTAAGTTTCAATCCCTGTCAAGCGCGGAGATATGTGCATGTGGAAACCGCATCGATTTGCAGCAGCTTGCCCCGAACCGCTCAGCCAGGCTGGCTTTGATTCCGATCGCCGTTGACACTTGATTTACCAGTAATCAGACGCCGCGGACGGCGTGTTTGGAGGAGCACCCAGTGCAGACGACGCAACATCAAGCGCAACGCCCCGATCATCGATATGAAGACGCGATCGCTGAGTTGACGACCGCCTTCGGGGACCGGTTGTCGACAGCCGAGGCCATGCGCCGACAGCATTCGAGCCAGTTGACATGGCTGGAGAGCCAACTCCCCGATGCCGTTGTCTTCCCGGAATCGACCGACGAGGTCGCCATGATTGCCCGGGTCTGCAACGCGCATCTTGTCCCGATGATTCCATTTGGCGCAGGCTCATCCTTTGAAGGTCACGTCAACGCGCCGTACGGCGGGGTATCGATTGATCTCTCCCGGATGAACGCCATTCTGGAGGTCAATTCCGAGGACATGGATTGCCGGGTACAGCCGGGCGTGACGCGTTTGACGCTCAACGAGCATCTCCGGGACACCGGCCTGTTCTTCCCGATCGATCCCGGCGCTGACGCATCTCTGGGCGGTATGGCGGCGACGCGGGCCTCGGGAACCAACGCGGTGCGCTATGGCACGATGCGCGACAACGTCGTTGCAGTGACCGCGGTGCTTCCGAACGGCAAAATCGTGCACACGGCGCGGCGCGCACGCAAATCATCCGCAGGCTACGACCTGACACGACTGCTCGTCGGGTCGGAAGGGACGCTCGGCATCATCACCGAACTGGTTCTTCGCCTGTCGCCGATTCCGGAAGCCGTGGTTGGCGGCAGCTGTGCATTTCCGACCGTCCGGGCGGCCTGCGACGCAGTGATCGCCACCATCCAGACTGCCATTCCCATCGCGCGCATTGAGTTGCTGGACGAATTGTCGGTTCAGGCCGTCAATCGCTATTCGGGATTGGGCCTTGCAGAAACCCCTCTGCTTCTGGTCGAATTCCATGGCACGCCGGCAGGCGTTGCAGAGCAGGCTCAGCGCTTCGGGGAGATCGTCGAAGCCTATGGCGGTGGACCCTTTGCATGGTCCGAAAAACTTGAGGAACGCACCGAACTCTGGAAAGCACGACATGACGCCTACTGGGCTTGCCTTGCTCTGCGACCGGGAGCCCGCCCGATACCCACGGATGTATGCGTGCCGATCTCCCGGCTTGCGGACTGCGTCGAGGAAACAAAGCGCGAAATTGCCGAGCTTAATCTGATCGCTCCCATCGTCGGTCATGTCGGCGATGGCAATTTCCATGTGCAGCCTCTGGTCGACATGAATGATCCGGACGAGATCGAAACCGTGAAGGCGTTTATCGCGCGCATGGTCGAGCGTGCGATTTCGATGGACGGGACCTGCTCCGGTGAGCACGGCGTCGGTCAGGAAAAGCAAAAATATCTGCGCCACGAGCACGGCAATGCGACGCTCGAACTGATGCGCGTCATAAAGCGGGCGGTCGATCCGCAGACAATCATGAACCCTGGGAAGATGCTGGAGAAAGATACCTGAGTAGCGATTCTGGCGTTCTGCGTGAGGTTAGTTGTGTCGCCGCTACGAGTGGCGCGCATGGGTTTTTCGAGTTCGTGAGGGTCATTGTTCAGGAGAAGCCGTTGAGCATCTTATCTCAACACATGACGCGGTCCGATCAAAACCACCACTACGCTGGCGAAGCGCCTAAGTGTGCTTTGAATAGCCCCTAGATTTGTGGACGCCTTCTTCCCTAAATTTGAGGTAAGGAGGCCCTGATGCTGTCAGGCAATTTCACTGATGAGTTCAAGCGCGATGCTGTCGCGCAGATCACCGAGCGGGGCTATCCCGTTGCAGAGGTTTCGAAGCGGCTCGGGGTCAGTCAGCATTCACTTTATGCGTGGCGCAGGAAGTTCTCGAAGCCGTCCGTCTCGACAGATGACAATCAGGCAGCTGAGATCCGACGCCTGAAGAAGGAGTTGGCGCGCGTTACCGAGGAGCGCGACATCCTAAAAAAAGCCACCGCGTATTTCGCCAAGGATGCAAGGTGAGATACGCGTTCGTTGCCCAGCATCGCCAGCAGTTCAAGGTGCGGGAGATGTGTCGCTGCCTGCGCATCCGGCCTAGTGGCTTTTATGCTTAGCTGAAGAATCCTTTGAGCAAGCGGGCTCGAGAAGATGCACGTCAGACCGAGCTTCTCAACAAGGCCTGGAAGGAAAGCGGCAGGGTCTACGGCTATCGCAAGCTGCATGACGATCTCCTCGATCAGGGAGAGACCAGTTGCGCCAACCGCATCGCTCGTCTCGCCAGGCTGGCTGGGATCAAGGCACAGATCGGCTATAAGCGTCGGCCCGGCTCCAATGGTGGCAAGCCGTCGGTCGTGGTCGACAACACGCTTGCCCGGCAGTTCGATGTCGATGCGCCGGACAGGGCGTGGGTGACAGGTATCACCTACATCAGAACCCAGGAGGGCTTTGCCTATCTGGCCGTTGTGATCGACCTATTCTCGCGCCGCGTGATCGGCTGGTCGCTGCAGAGACGGCAGACTACTGATGTCGTGCTGCATGCTTTGCTCATGGCGATGTGGCGTCGAAAGCCGAAGAGCAAGGTCTTGGTCCATTCCGATCAAGGCTCGCAATTCACCAGCATGGACTGGGCGGCGTTCCTGAAGCACCACAATCTTGAGCACTCGATGAGCCGTCGCGGCAACTGCCATGACAATGCCGTGGCGGAGAGCTTCTTCAATCTCCTCAAGCGCGAGCGGATACGTCGCAGGATCTACCGAACACGCGAGGAGGCCAGGCAGGACGTGTTCGACTACATCGAGATGTTCTACAACCCGAAGCGCAAGCACGTCAGGAACGGGATGCTGTCACCCGTAGAGTTCGAACGGCAGCAGGAAATGTAACCCGAGGGCGTCCACGAAACTCGGGGCTATTCACTTCAAGTGCCTTGCGTTTCGAGACAGCAACGACACCTCCCCAATACCCAACCTTCTCGCTCAACGCTCAAGGCATTAGTCTGAAGGTGGCGATGGTATGGAGTTTCCAAGAAATCCAGGATCACGGTGGCTCGCAATCTCGTATTCATTCCCATGCGATATGGCAGATCAACATCCAATTCCGTTAAGGTTCATCGGACGCGTGAAGTCCGATTGACCTCAACCGGCGCGTCCCTGCTGGGATGTTTGGCGCGAGATATGACTGTTTCTGGAAATGCACCGCCTCGGCAGTTGCGAGGACCACTTCGGTCAATCCGACCATCTAACTCCACCATGCGTCGATCCACTCATGTCGACCGCTTAGACAACCGTTAATCCGGCGTGTCCGCAGACTTCTAGCAGCCAGCTTGACTAACGAGATTAGAGAACTTTTCAGCACAGCCCGCTAACACCAACCAGAAAACTACACACCGCGGAAAATTGGTCACCTAACCGCAAAAAAACGCTCAAAAATCAACCTGCTAACAACAAATCAGGAGAACAGCGCAATAAGGCTGATATGGGCTGAGGATTCAAATCAAAGAGGCTTCCCGAAACGTTTGCCTACAACACCGATTATCCCTTCACGAAACAACATAACACAAACAACGAACGTTACTCCCTGAATGACTGTTACCCATGCGCCAAACGACGCAAGATAGTTTTGCATAGTGACGATTATCGCTGCCCCTAAAATCGGTCCAAACACGGTTCCCATGCCGCCGATCAGCGTCATCAGCACGACCTCGCCGGACATCGTCCAGTGCACGTCGGTGAGCGAGGCGAGCTGGAAAACCAGGGATTTCGTTGCCCCTGCAAGTCCTGCGAGGGTCGCCGAGAGAACAAAGACGGCGAGCTTGTAGCGATTGACTCGGTAGCCGAGCGAGATCGCGCGGGGCTCGTTCTCGCGGATCGCCTTGAGCACTTGGCCGAACGGCGAATGGACGATCCTGTAGATCAGCAGCAGCCCAGCGAAGGTAATTGCTAGTACGACCCAGTAGAGCGACATGTCCGAACGAAGACTGTACAGGCCGAATAGACTGCCACGCGGCACGGCCTGGATTCCATCCTCCCCGCCCGTGAAGGGTGCCTGAATGGCGAAGAAGAAAACCATCTGCGCGAAGGCCAGCGTGACCATGGCGAAGTAGATGCCTTGCCGACGTATGGCGAGTGCACCGATGGCGAGCCCGAGGACGGACGCGGCGAGCGTGCCGGAAAGGATGGCTAGCTCGGGCGACATGCCCCACACTTTCGCCGCGTGGGCGGCAATATAGCTCGCCCCGCCGAAATACGCCGCGTGGCCGAAGGACAGCAGCCCACCATAGCCCAGCAACAGATTGAAGGCGCAGGCGAACAGCGCGAAGCACATCACCTTCATCAGGAAGACGGGATAGAGGAAAAAGGGCGCGACAAGCCCCACGGCCAGCAGCGCGATTAAGATCGCCGAGTGGTGGCGAGGCAGACCTGCCTTCGCCTGCTGAATGGCAATGCCCGTGGTTTCGGTTTCACTGGCTACCGACATTACGCGGTCCTCCCGAACAGGCCGGCCGGCTTGACCATGAGCACGATCGCCATGATGACGAAGATGACCACGGATGAAGCCTCCGGATAGAACACCCTTGTCAGCCCCTCGACGAGCCCGAGCCCGAAGCCGGTGAGGATGGAGCCGAGTATGGAACCCATGCCGCCGATGACGACGACGGCGAAGACGATTATGATGAGGTCCGCGCCCATGTTTGGGTTGACCGAGTAGATCGGCGCGGCCAGCACGCCGGCGAGCCCCGCCAGGGCCACCCCGAAGCCGTAGGTCAGCGTGATCATCAGCGGCACGTTGATGCCGAAGGCGCTCACCAGCGTCGGGTTTTCCGTGGCGGCGCGCAGGTAGGCCCCGAGCCGCGTTTTTTCGATCACGAACCACGTCCCGAGACACACGACCAGCGAGGCGGCGACGACCCAGCCGCGATAGTTCGGCAGAAACATGAAACCGAGATTCTGTCCGCCGGAAAGCTGCGGCGGAATGCTGTAGGGCAGCCCCGATATGCCGTACTGGTTGCGCAAAAGGCCTTGCATGATCAGCGCCAGCCCGAAGGTCAGCAGCAGGCCGTAGAGATGATCGAGATGATACAATCGCGAGATCATGAGACGCTCCAGCACGATGCCGAACACCCCGACGATCAGCGGTACCAGCAGAAGCGCCCACCAATAGCCGATGCCGAGATAGTTCAGCAGCATCCACGCCACTAACGCACCCAGCATGTATTGCGCGCCATGTGCAAAGTTGATGATGTTCAGAAGGCCAAAGATTACCGCAAGCCCGAGAGACAGGATCGCGTAGAACGACCCGTTGATCAGACCGAGAAGCAATTGCCCAAACAGAGCCTGCGGCGGGATTCCTATTAGCTCGAACATGGTCTCATACCCCAAGATAGGCTTCGATCTTCGCCACGTTCGCATTGAGCTGGTCGTTTTCGATCATGTCGACGACCCTGCCCTGCTCGACGACATAGTGTCGATCAGCGACGGTGGAGGCAAAGCGGAAGTTCTGCTCGACCAGCACGATGGTGAAGCCCTCTTGCTTCAGCCGTGCGATGGTCTTGCCGATCTGCTGGATAATGACGGGGGCCAGGCCTTCCGTCGGCTCGTCCAACAGCAACATCTTCGCCCCAGTGCGTAGGATGCGCGCAATGGCGAGCATCTGCTGCTCACCGCCCGACAGCTTCGTACCCTGGCTCGACAGCCGCTCCTTGAGGTTCGGGAACAGCTCGAAGATGCGATCGACGCTCATGCCGCCCGGCCTGACCTGCGGCGGCAGCATCAGGTTCTCTTCGACCGACAGCGAGGCGAAGATGCCGCGCTCCTCAGGGCAAAAGGCGATGCCCTCACGCGCCACGTGGCGGGACGGCGTATGCATCAGTTCCTTGCCCTGAAAAAGTACCGAGCCTTTACGCTTAGGCAGAATGCCCATGATCGCCTTGAGGGTGGTAGTTTTTCCCGCGCCGTTGCGGCCCAGCAGCGTGATCACCTCCCCCGGCCTCACGTCGAACGTCACGCCGTGCAGTACATGGCTTTCCCCGTACCATGCCTCGAGATTCTTAGCCGCCAGCAGCGGTGAGTCCACGGACACGTCGCGCGCGTCGCTTGTAAAAACCGCCTCAGCCATGTCCCGCTCCGATATAGGCCTCGACGACACGCGGGTCCTTCGACACGGTGGCGTAGTTGCCTTCAGCCAGTACCTTGCCCCGTGCAAGCACGGTGATGGTGTCCGACAGACTCGCCACGACCGAAAGATTGTGCTCGACCATCAGGATCGTGCGGTCGGCGGAGATGCGCCGGATCAGCGCGGCGATTCGATCGACATCCTCATGGCCCATGCCGGCCATAGGTTCGTCGAGCAGCAGCATTTCAGGGTCTAGCGCCAGCGTCGTCGCAATTTCCAGCGCCCGCTTGCGACCGTAGGAGAGGTCGGAGGCGTTGATGTTCTCGAAACGGGAAAGGCCGACATCACCGAGAAGGTGGCGTGCCTCGTCGTCAAAAGACGAAAGTACCTTCTGCGACCGCCAGAAGTCGAATGAGTCGCCGCGCTTGCGCTGAAGGGCGATGCGCACGTTCTCCAGCGCCGTGAGGTGCGGAAACACTGCCGAGATCTGGAACGAGCGCACCAGCCCCTGCCGCGCGATGTCGGCGGGCGACAGCGCGGTGATGTCCTCGCCCTTGTAGGTGATCGTGCCGCGTGTCGGCGGCAGGAATTTCGTGAGCAGGTTGAAGCAGGTCGTCTTGCCGGCTCCGTTTGGACCAATAAGTGCATGAATCGTTCCGCGACGCACGTTCAGGTCAACGCCTTCTACCGCAAAGAAGCCCTTAAACTCCTTCGTCAGCCCCCTTGCCTCCAGTATGATCGGCTCGTCTTCCATTCTCTCCTCCCACTTCACGTTGGTCGCCTGGAGCGACGATCCCGCTTTTCCTCGCCGCTCAGGACGCGGTGCTCAGGTTCTCGATAGCCAGCGCGATGCCCTGGCCTCCCCCGATGCACATCGTCACGAGCCCATAGCGCCCTCCGGTGCGCTGAAGTTCGTACAGAGTTTTCACGATGATGATGGAGCCGGTCGCCCCGATCGGGTGCCCGAGTGCGATGGCCCCGCCGTTTGGATTGAGCGTTTCCGGGTCGAGCTCGAGTTCCCTGGCGACCGCACAGGACTGCGACGCAAAAGCTTCATTGCACTCGATGACCGAGAATTCGAAGGCCTTCATCCCCGTCCTGGCCAGCAACGCCTTCACCGCCGGGATCGGGCCGACGCCCATCTCCGAAGGATCGACCCCCGCATGCGCATAGCCGATTATGCGCGCCATCGGTTTCACATTGGCGCTTTTGACCTTGCCTTCGCCCATGAGCAGAAGCGCCGCGCCGCCGTCGTTGACGCCGGAGGAGTTTCCCGCTGTAACCGAGCCACCGGCCTTGAAAGCTGGCTTCAGTCCTCCGAGGCCATCGAGCGTGGTGTCACGCTTGACATGCTCGTCCGTGTCGAAGGTGACGACCTTGCCTTTGGCTTTGACTTCAAGGGGAAGGATCTGGGTCCGGAACCGGCCTTCGTCGATGGCTGCGGCCGCACGCCGCTGGCTCTTAAGAGCGAAGCGATCCTGGGCCTCGCGCGACACGTCCCAGCGATCCGCCACATTTTCGGCCGTCACGCCCATATGCCCGTTTCCAAACGGATCGGTCAGTGCGCCGATGAGCATGTCCGTCACGGATTGGTCGCCAAACCGCGTTCCCCACCGAGCGGCCTGCGTCGAATGCGGCGCACGGGACATGGATTCGGCACCGCCGGCGATCGCGCAATCAGTGTCGCCGAGCATGATAGTCTGCGCCGCGGAGACGACGGCCTGCACACCAGAGCCGCAAAGGCGATTCAGGGTGAAGGCAGGAGCCTCTTTCGGAATTCCCGCCTCGATCGCAGCAACGCGCGATAGGTACATGTCCGAGGGCTGCGTATGGATGACGTTGCCCATCACCACATGTCCGACCTCATCCGCGTCGATGCCCGAGCGCTGAACCACCGCCTCGATGCATTTCGCTGCAAGTGTTGTCGGCGCGACGTCCTTAAGCGATCCGCCGAATGTTCCGATTGCACTACGGACGCCGTCGACGATGAATACCGTTTCCACTGCCTGTCTCCCGTCGCCTATGCGGCCGATTCGCTTGAATAGGTCTTCCTGAGTTCCGCCTTCATCACCTTTCCGGTGGCCGTGCGCGGAAGTTCGGACACGAACACAATGCGGTCGGGCAGCCACCACTTCGCTATCCGTTGGGAGAGAAAATCCCTGATCGCGCCTTCATCGATCTCGCGATCGGGATAGGGCACGACTAGCAGCAGCGGGCGCTCCATCCAGGTGGGATGAGGCACGGCGATAACGGCCGCCTCCTTGATATCCGGATGCTCAAGGGCGGCGTTCTCGACGTCGATTGACGAAATCCATTCCCCGCCGGATTTCACGAGGTCTTTGGCGCGATCGACAAGCTTGACCGCGCCGTGCCTGTCGATGCACGCGATGTCGCCGGTGGTGAACCATCCGTCCGCGTCGACGGCCCCCGCGCCTTCCCCGCGATAGTAGCCCGAGATCACGAAAGGTCCCCGCGCCTGCAACTGGCCGATATTGCTTTCCTCGCGCGGCAACGGCGTGCCGTTGTCGTTGACGACGCGTAGCTCCAGCGGGAAGAGCGAATGCCCCTGCCTGGCCTTCAGCGACGCCAGTTCCTCGCTTCTATATGATTTCGTGCGCGACGGCATGCCTCCGGCAGTGCCGCACGGACCGGTCTCCGTCATACCCCAGATATGGCAGACCTTCACTCCATGCACGTTCTCGAGCCTGTTGATCAGGCCCTCGGCGGGCGCGGAACCTGCGATCACCACCCTGCCCAAAGTCGTGGACAGGCCCGTCGCATCGAGATGGGCCGCGAAGGAGTGCCATATGGTGGGGACGCCGTTTGCGACCGTGGTGCCGGTGTTGTCAAACGTCTCCAGCAGACTGGCGGGATCGAGCCTGGTTCCAGGCATGACGAGCGCGGAGCCAGACATGGCGGCCGCGAAGGGAAGTCCCCAACTCGCATGCGCATGGTAGAGTGGTACGATGCAGCAGGCGGTGGACTGGGCCGACAGTGCAAAGAGGTCGTCGGTGCGCGCCGCCATGGCATGCAACACCAGAGAGCGATGGCTGGCCAGCACGCCCTTGGGATTGCCAGTGGTTCCGGACGTGTAGCAGAGCGATGCCCCTGTCCTCTCGTCGAACTCCCGCCAGGCGAAGGTGTCGTTCCCTTCCAGCAGGAGATCTTCGTACCAAATCGCCTTTTCGATGCATTCGGGCGCGGGGGCCGCATCGTCCAGGTGTACAGAGAATTCCAGATGTGGGGAGGCCTTCACGATCTCTGACGCCAGTTGCGCGTAGTCGACGTCGAAGAACAGCGCCCGGTCTTGCGCATGGAGCGCGATATAGACGGCTTGGTCGGTGAACAGGCGGGGGTTGATCGGGTGGCAGATGGCGCCGATCGCAGTGACGGCGTAGTAGATTTCCAGATGACGGAGGTTGTTCCACCCGAGGGTGGCGACACGGTCTCCTTCTCCTATGCCGCGGGCAGAGAGCGCGCTGGCCAGAAGACGGACACGCCCTTCCATACCAGCCCATGTGGACGATTGGATAAGGCCTTCCCTGTCCACCGAGAAGAGCGGGGTGTCGCCATGATTGGCGGCCGCGTGGAGAAGCGCCCCCGTAAGCGACAATTGACGATCCTGTATCAGCCCTCGCATGTAAGTCCTCCTGATCGATGTACAGCCCGCGCATCCGGTTAGCGCTCAAACAGCCTTGGTAGTGGTGCGCAAATATTGATCGTCCGACGCCATCACCGAGCGCATCTCGGCAGTGGCGACAGGGGCGATCCAGTCCATGAAGAAGCGCGATGTCGTCAGCTTGCGATCGTAAAAGTCGTCGCTCGCTCCTTCGGAGATCGCGTCGGCTGCCGCAATCGCGCTCCTGCAGAGCATCCAGCCCGAGAACAGACGCCCAAGCGCTCTCAGAGTCGGGACGGCCCCCGCATAGACGCGAGCCGGATCAGTCGGCGCTGTCGTCACGATAAAGTCGACAAGCCCTTCGGCGGTCTCGACCAGTCTTTCCAGCGGATTGGCAAGTGCCTCCAGCCGACCATCGCGGCTCACTCGCAGGGCGGGCAGAGTTTTGGCGACCATGCCGAGCAGGTCGCGTGCCACCGCGCCGCCGTCCCGCACTATCTTGCGCCCGATCAGGTCGTTCGCCTGGATGGCGGTCGTTCCTTCATAGATCGGAAGGATACGCGCATCCCTGTAGAACTGGGCGGCTTCGCGGTCTTCCGTGAAGCCGATCCCGCCATGCACCTGAATGCCGGCCGATGCGATCTCGACAGCGCATTCTGTCGCGTGACCCTTGTGGATCGGAACCAAGAACTCTGCCCACGCAAGGTATCGATCCCGATCCTCCGCCTCCTCGGCGAGGTCCAGCCATTCGGCGAGCTGGACGGCAAGCGCCCTGTTGGCCTCGACCTGCGACGACATAGTCATCAGGATGCGGCGGATGTCGGGATGGTGGACGATCGGGGCGCCTTCGCCGCCGAGTAGCGTCCGGCTCTGCACGCGTTCGTTCGCATAGGCGGCTGCGAGCTGATATGCGGCCTCGGAGATACCGATCCCCTGCATGCCCACCGTGAACCGGGCGGCGCTCATCATGACGAACATGTGCTCGAGGCCCCGATTCTCCTCGCCGACGAGCCATCCCTCGGCACCTTCGCCATCACCGAACGCGAGCAGACAGGTCGGGCTCGCCTTCAGGCCAAGCTTGTGTTCGATCGACACCACCTTTATGTCGTTAGCGACGCTCGACTTGCCGTCCTCACCGGGTAAAAACTTCGGCACGAGGAACAGCGAAAGCCCCCTGATACCGGTCGGCGCATCCTTGATCCGCGCCAGCACGAGATGGACGATGTTGTCGGCCATGTCGTGATCGCCGAAGGTGATGAACACCTTGCTGCCGCTAATCCGGTAGCGGTCGCCGTCGCGAACAGCCGTGGTCCTGATCTGCGACAGGTCGGAACCCGCCTGCGGCTCGGTCAGGTTCATCGAGCCCGTCCATTCCCCCGACAGCAGCTTCGGAAGATAGGTCTGCTTCTGTTCGTCGGTGCCACAGGCCAGCAGCGCCTCTATCGCGCCGTCGCAAAGCAGCATCCCCGACCCGAAAGTCAGGTTGGCGCCATTGAGCATTTCGACGGAGGCAGCGGCGAGCACCCGCGGAAGACCCTGCCCTCCCCATTCGGTCGGGAAACGCAGGCCGCCCCAGCCTGCCTCCGCGTAGGCCCGATACGCGCTGGCCAGCGCGCCCGGCACCTTGACCGTCCCATTGGAGAGTTGCGCGCCTTCCCTGTCGGACACTGCATTCGTCGGCGCCAGAACCTCCTCGTAGAAGGTTGCCGCGTGACTGATGATCGCTTCCACGGTCGCCGCGTCCACCTGCTGGCGCACCGAGGACGTTCCCTCCACAGCGGTAAGTTCGTTGATCAGAAACAGGTAGTCCCCGACGGGTGCCTTATACATCTTCGCCCTCCTGTCTCATTTCGCCACGGCGAGGTGGTCAAGCGGAAAGAGCTCACCATCGAAATTGTCAAGGCTCGGGAAACTGAGGGCAGGACGGGTATCGAGCCCACGAAGCGCCGTCTCGAAATCGTCCATGATCTTCCGCCGCTCGTCTTCCGGCAAATACGGCACATGATAAGCATAAAAGGGCTCGAGAACGTCGTAGCCGACATAGCCTAGCGTCCCGCGCAGCAGATGGCGAAGCATGTCGTTGATCTCGCCATGGATGGCTTTCGGCCCGAACATGTGCGGGCGGCCCCCAAGCGTCGCGGTCACGAACGCCTTGCGCCCGCGCAGACCGCCCTTGTCGTAGAAGCGCACGCCACCATAGAGCGGCCCGGACAGGAAGACGCGGTCGATCCAGCCCTTCAGGATCGCGGGCATTGAGAACCAGTAGAACGGGAAGTTCAGGACCAGCAGGTCGGCGGCGAGAAGCTTGTCGACTTCCTCCGCGATATCCGGCGCTAGGCTCGACGTCTCGAAGCCGTTGCGCTGTTCAAGGGCATAGACCAGATAGTCGTCCCGCTTGCGGGAGCCGAAGTCGGACGCGGACGCGACCGGATTGAACTGCTGCGCATAGAGATCGCTGACCACGGTGTCGTAGCCTTGCGCCTCGAGTACCCGCCGCGCGGTATCCTTCATCGATGTCGTGAAGGATTGCGGCTCGGGATGGGCGTGTACGATAAGTGCTTTCATGTCCGCCTCCTCACCAGGGCTCCATGTATGGCCGCACGTCCAGTTCGAAGGTCCAGGCGGTGCGCTTCTGCGTGTGCAGGAACCAGTAGGTCTCCGCGATGTGGTCGGGGTTGAGAATCCCGTCCACATCCTTCAATGCGTAGCGCTCCGGAAAGCGGTCGCGGATGAAATCGGTGTCGATCGCACCGTCGATGACGATATGGGCGACATGGATGTTCTGCGGTCCGAGCTCGCGCGCCATGCTCTGCGCAAGAGCCCGAAGGCCGTGCTTGGCTCCCGAGAAGGCTGCGAAGCCGCGGGCGCCGCGCACCGCCGCGGTGGCGCCCGTGAAGAGGATCGTGCCGCGCTTGCGAGACTTCATGACCCTGGCCGTCTCGCGGCCTGACAGGAAGCCGGCGAAACAGGCCATCTCCCAGACCTTGTAGTATTTCTGTGCGGTCGTCTCGACGATGTCGAACTGCACGTTCGCGCCGATGTTGAAGACCATGACTTCGATGGGCCCGATGTCGCGTTCGATCCGGTCGACAAGTTCGACAACCTGATCCTCCTTTCGCGCGTCGGCTCCGATGGCGACCACCTTGCCGCCGGCCGCCTTGATGTCGTCCACAAGCGGCTGGAGCTTGTCTTCCGAACGCCTGACGACGCACGCGGTAAAGCCTTCACGAGCGAACCGCTTGGCAATCGCGCTGCCAAGGGCATCGCCAGCGCCGACGACGAGCGCAACAGGACTGCGCTCGTCTGCTTTTTTCTGATCTGCGGACAATTACTTCTCCACTTCAATTGCTGTGATGCGTTGCGTTCAATTGCCTTCGACCAGGCGACAGGCGCTCTCTTCGAGCGGGCGGAAGGCCTCGTCGCCGGGGATCGTGTGCAGAATCTCGTAGTAGTCCCACGGATACTGCGCATCCTGCGGGCTCTTCACCTGAACGACATACATGTCGTGGACCATCCGGCCATCGATCCGCAGCAGTCCGTTCGTAGCGAACATGTCGTTGATGGGAAGCTCGCGCATCTTCTCCATCACGGCCGCGGCCTCGTCCGTGCCCGCCGCATCGATCGCCTTCAGGTAGTGGAGGACCGACGAATAGACACCTGCCTGCACCATGGTTGGCATCGCGCCGTGCCGCTCGAAGAAGCGCCGGGACCATTCGCGGGTTTCATCGGTGCGGTCCCAGTAGAAGCCCTCGGTCAGAAGAAGGCCCTGGGCGGTCTCCAAGCCAACGGCGTTGATGTCGGTAAGGTGCGGCAGCAGCGCGACCAGCTTCTGCCCGCTCTGCACGATACCGAACTCGCCCGCCTGCCGAAGCGAGTTGACCATATCGGCCCCGCCATTGGCGAGCGCCACGACCTGCGCCCCGGAAGACTGCGCCTGCAACAGATACGAGCCGAAGTCGGGAGCACCGATCGGATGCCGCACCGAGCCGGCCACCTGACCTCCTGCAGACGTTACGAAGGCCGACGAGTCGGATTCAAGCGCATGACCGAAGGCGTAGTCGACCGTGATAAAGTACCAGGAGTTCGAATCCGGCTGGGTCGCAAGCGTGCGCGCCGTGCCCGCGGCCAGAGCATGGGTGTCGTAGACCCAGTGCGCGCCGAAGGGCGAGCAGTTCTCGTTGGTCAAGGCCGAGCTCGCCGCGCCTGCAGCGATTGCGACCTTTTCCTTTTCCGTCGCTACTTCGAACACCGCCAGGGCGACCGACGACGCCATCATCTCGAAGATGGCGTCGACCCCCCCGTCATACCATTCGCGCGCCCTCGCCGAGCCCACGTCGCCCTTGTTCTGGTGATCCGCCGAGACGAGCTCGATCGGCTTGCCGAGAACAGCGTCGCCATGATCCTCGATGGCCATCCGTGCCGCCTCCACGGCACCCGTCCCCGATATGTCGGAATAGATGCCGGACATGTCGGTCAGCACGCCGAGCCTGACCACGTCGCCCGAAACGGTCTGGGCGTAAGCTGCCGGCGCAAGCGCACCGAGAACCGCAGCCATTGCCGTCGTCAGAAATGCCTTTTGCTTCGATGTCATCGATTTTCTCCTCCCGATGATTTCATGCGTTTACGTGTATATACAAGTAATTAGATACGCCTCTGCACGTTCTCGTTGGCTTGCGATACCCACGGTGTCGAAACTAAGTGGCAGGACTCGGATGGCCGTTCCTAGACGGCCCCCTGCGACACGTTTTGTTTCGCAGCTCCGGCTAGCGCAAGTTGCACATATTCAAGGCGATCTTGCCCGAAATGCATCTCGCCCGCGACGAAGAACGTCGGGGCACCAAACGCGCCGCGGTCGGCGGCTTCCTCCGTCGAGACACGGAGACGGTCCTTGACGTCGGCCTTTTGGCTGTCGGCTGCGATCTGCTCGAAGTCGAAACCCGCCCCGGTAACCACCTCCCTGAGGACATGCAGGTCGCCCAGGTTGCGGTCCTTCTCCCACAACGCGCCGAAGATGGCGTCCGAGAATTCGAGCAGCCGGCCGGTGGGCTCGACCGCGGTTGCAGCACGCATCAGCACCAGCGTGTTGACCGGAAAGGCCGAATTGACCTTGAATGGAATGTCGTACCGCTTGGCGATCCGCGCAAGATCCTGCCACATCCACTCCCGTTTCGCCGGCAAGTCGGTGGGCGCGGAATTCCCTACCGCTTTCAACAGGCCACCCAGCAAAAACGGGCGATACTTGACTTCAGCACCGTGGGCGCGCGCGATATCAGGCAGCCGCTTGTAGGCAAGATAGGTTGCCGGGCTTCCATAGTCGAAAAAGAACTCGACGCTTTTTGACATAGTAGACTTATCCCTCCTGGAAATGAGCTGATCTCGAAGACGGAAGCTCCGCGACCGACTTGCGCGAAGCAGACGTAACGAACTGCAGCGAACGCCGCAGGGCCGCCCATTCCGTATCGCCGAGATTGGACTGCAACCTCTCCTGTGCTTCCTGCCAATAAGGCAAAGCGCCGATCAGCCGTTCGAGACCGCGAACCGAAATCGCGACAACGCGGACGCGCCTGTCTGCTCCCGGCCGCACCTCCACCAGTCCCTCACGCTCAAGCGGCGCCAGCGTCCGGGTCAGCGTGGACCGGTCAAGCACAAGCTTTTCGGCAAGCCGGGTCATTGGTACCGCGTCGGCATAATAGAGCGCCGCAAGCAGCGAGAATTGCGCAGTCGTCAGACCGGAGGGTTCGAGCAGCCGATCATACAGTTGCGCCGTGATCCTCGTGGCCTTCCTCATCGAGGCGCATGTGCACGCATCGACCGATGTGCGCAGTGCTTCGAATACAGGGTGCACCTGCCTCATAACGAAATCCGCCTGTCGTTGATGTCTCGCCGCTTCAAGCCCGATGGACAACCGGGCATCGTTTGCATATACAATCATCTCGGGATTTGCAAGCGCAGTGGAATGAAATTCTCCCAAGCGACCGATCCCACGGAGGAGAGCTATGAAGAACGAGAGCCCAGTAGTGAGGGTAACCTATCTTGAATGCTGTGGTGTTGTTTCGGTCGTTGGCCAAGAGGACCGTGAACGGGAAAAGGCGCAGAACGAGGTCGCGATAGGCCAGTTCGCCATCCTCGGCGTCCTGTTGCTGCTGATCGTCCCCCTTCTCTGGCTCGTGCGGTAGACACGACAGGAATCTGTCCATCGGCCGAGCCCGGAAGAGTTGTAGATGTGTTGCCGCCCGTGCAGGCGGATAGTCAGGAGAGACAAGCAATGATCGAGAAACATTTCTCTGCAGAAGACGGCGTTTTGCAGATCACGATCAACCGTCCCGAAAAGAAGAATGCCATCACCTTCGAGATGTACGAGGCGTTGATCGGAGCGTTGCGGGACGCGGCCGAGCGGACCGACGTGTTCGTGGTGGTTATTGCAGGTAAGCAGGCAGCCTTTACTGTCGGCAACGATCTAGCGAACTTCGCTGAATGGCCGGAAGATGACAAGGCAACTGCTGCGTGGCGTTTCCTTGAGGCGCTCAGCACGCATCCAAAGCCAGTAATCGCTGCTGTGGACGGTCTCGCCATTGGCATTGGCACGACGATGCTACTGCACTGCGATCTCGCCTACGCAACTCCGAACGCGCGATTCCAGCTTCCCTTCGTCAGTCTGGGTCTGGTGCCGGAAGCCGCATCCTCTATCCTTTTGCCGCTGCTCGTCGGACGAAAGATCGCCGGCAATCTTCTCTTCACGGGCGAGCCGTTCACCGCTGAGGAAGCATTCTCCTTTGGCCTGCTAAACGACATCTATTCGGTCGAAGACTTTCTGCCACAGGTTATGAAAAAGGCGAAGCAGATCGCCGATAAGCCGGCGACAGCGATCCAGGCAACGAAGCGCCTTATGACATACGGACTATCTGACACGGTAAATCGTCAGATGGAACTTGAGCAGACGTCCTTTAATCACCTCCTGAAAGGTCCCGACTTTGCGGAAGCTTTTTCAGCATTTCGCGAACGCAGAAAGCCAAACTTCAGACATTCAAGCGAATCGGCCAACTTAGAACCGAACCAATGACACGCACTCCGCAGCCATGCGCTTGGAGACACACGGCGTTCGTGCAATCCTCTTGGGTGGGAGCCTATACGCTGTGTGGTTCATGTTGCTCAAGGTGCGCTCAGACGGTGAGCTGTCTCGAGAACCGGCAATGACCGCAAGTCAGATCCAGCACATAAGTTTTGCGATTACCCAGGAACAGTTGAAGGAGTCACTTCAGCCCTTTGTGCGACCGCCGGCGGGCAAGGAGTCGTTCCAACCAAAGAGATTTTTCGGGGTCACTCCATGACACTCATGGATGTCAATCGAAGCCAGCCCAGCATCTCAATCAGTTTTTCCCGTCTGGATGTCTGGGGCGGTCACTTCTCAGGTTAGCAGTAGTTGGGTTCAAGACTGCGTCATAGAACCAGATCGGCGTCTCTGTCGAATTTATAAAAGCTACTTTGGAAGTTATCGCCGTGCTTTGTTCAGTCTGTGTATTACCGGCAAGGGATTAGACCGTAACACATACTGTGAACGATATCTCCGGGGAGCAGAACAACAGAAGCAGCGTCAGTATAAGGGGGCAATCTCGGGCGCATCACGACGAGGACTGTCTGTATGCCGCATGCTTATGAAGCTATCGTATTATTGAGGGACGCAGGTGCCGTGATTGAAAGTGCGATAGGAGACCTCGAACGGTACTGCAGAGGCATTACCAGATACGAGGGCCACTATGAGCTCGATTTCGAGACCGCGACGGCGACGATCCGCGTGGAGGATGGAAGCTTGTTGATCCGGGTGCTCGCGGAAGTAGTTGTCGACAACGAGGGCTCCAAGGCGCTGATTGTAAGCCACATCCACAAGCACGCCAAATGCATGCCGGCGAATCTCCTTTGGGTTGCGGGGTCGGACGAGCCATTCGACGCAATTGTCTCTCGCAACGCCGCAAAAAACGATTTTTAGCGTGAGCTCGTCAAGCACGAGGATGCGGCCTGAAGATACAGTTACGCAGCAGGGCATCTCGAATCTGGCGAGAATATTTCGCCCAATTATGCCGGCGGCTGCCTAGTTCGCTTGAAAGTTGTGAGCCTACCGCTTGATCGAAATCGCCGCCCCGCGTGCGCGGCCCATCTGCTGACGCTGAACCTGCGCCTGATCTAGGTATATTCAAATGCCGTCCGACAATCGACCAGCATTGCCGGCCTTTAAGGCTGCCCGATCCGCGGACGTCAGCCGCCGACTGATGTCGCTCACCATGCTGTCGAGCTCGCGCCGGAACTGCCGAACGTTGTTCAATCGCGCGCTTCGCTCATGCGCCGGCGCATTGAGGATCGCGGCCAGACCTTGCGACGACGCTAGGATTTCCTGTCGGTGTCGATGCTGTTCCTCGCGATGTTGGTTCTCGACTTGGTGGCGCTCGAACTCGACCGACCGGCCATAATCCTCGAGCGCGGCGGCGAGCAGAGTAATATTGGCTTTGGCGGTCTGGTGCTCAGTGCTCTCCGCGGGCAGGAACCCTCCTGCTTGACCGGCGAGAGGTCCGACCCCGCCATTGCGCACAGTTTCTTTTGGCGAGCGGGATGGATTGTTGGAGCCAGGCCTGAATTTCGTCCTCGCGCAGGGCAGGCAGGTCGCGTGCCGATACGAGCAACGCGCCGGCAAGCACTAGGCCGGTCACGCCGCGATCCAGCCCGCGTGTGCCTTCGTCTCCCGCGGGCGCTTCCCGGCGTTTGCGCTCCGCCATCAGCCACGCGATATCTTCGCTCGATCGCGCGCGTGCTTCATCCAGCATCGCGGCGGACGCGCCACTCTCCTTCATCAGCGCGAGAACCTTCTCCCAACGGCCGGCGATATCCTCGACCATCTCATTGGACAGGCGGCGGCGTTTCGCATCCGCCGATTGCGGCTCACCTTGAGATGACTTCTCGGCATCGCGCCTGAACATCGCCATCTCGGCATCGATAGATGCTCTCAGTTCCGCTGCGGATTCCAGTCTGTCCATGATGACCTTCCCTCCCTGCCTATCGCGTAACGCCCTTGGCCTGTCGCAGCGCCCGCATCTGGCGCTCAGCGACGATCTCCTGTGATCGGTCGACACGCACGGCCTGCTGCAGGACCTTCAGCCTCGGCTGCATAGCCTCGAACACGTTGCGCTGCGCCGCCGGCACGCGGTCGATCACACCCGGGTCGCTGCGGGCAACGGCGTTCGGCCCGAACCGCGCATCGAGCGCCTTGCTGACCCTGGCAAATTCCGCGCGCGCCGTGGCGTCGACGGAGCGCACCAGCACCGTGGTCTCGTTCGGCGATTTGGCGATCGCAGCGCTGAGGCGCGCAAGCTCGGCCTCGGCGCGCTGCGACAGAGCGGGGATGGACACAGCCATGCGGTTGCGGTCAGCCTCGACCGCAGCCTTTTCGGCATCGAATGCTTTGCGCCAGGCCTGACCCATACCGCGCGCCAAGGCGGGGATGCTCTTCAGCGCCCGCTCGGCCGCCTTGCGCTCCCGTCCGGGCGCGAGCAGCCGATCCATCATGCGATCGGAGCCGCGTAGCGCGCCATAGGCGGAAGGATCGTTGGTTATCGCGCGGCCTATCCGTTCGGGATCGACACCCTTGCCGATCAGATCCTCGATCATCGACAGCGCCACGGCCGGATCGCGCCAGATCCGCTGCGCAGTATCGGCGAGACTGGCGCGGCTCTGCCGGTAGCTTGCAACATCTATGGCACGACGACGGGCCTCGTCATCGATGGAAACCGTAAACTCGGTGACAGCGGCGAGCATCGGCAGCGTGGGCGGTATCGAACTCTCCGGAGCGCTGGACGGATCATGCGCCGCAGGCGCGACGATGCGAGAAGGATCGCGCCTTTCGGAGTGATGCTCGAGCTCGTTGAAGCGCCGCACCTGCGAGAACAGAACCGCCAGTTCCTGACCGCGTTCCGGCGTCATGCCTTCCGGCATGCGATCCTGCATCTGCTTCCGCACATAGTCGTCTGCCCTGTCGGTGAAGGCGCTCCAACCGAAGCGAGCCGTCAGCGCCTCGCCGACTGCCTTCATCTCCTGAACGACCGAACGCGCTTCGGTGGCATAGGAAAACGCTGTCTTGTATGCGCCCTCCCCGCCCCGTTCGCGCACCGCCTCGATCTCGGCAAGCCGGGCCATGGCATGCGGAGAGAGAGCAGGCACCGATATCGACATGGCCGCACGGCGGGTCTGCTCGCGCTTCTCGAACGCGCCGCGGTCGCGGGCAAAATTCTCGGCATGGTTACGGGCAAGCGGGGCAAGTTCGGATACGGCCTTTACCACCACCGCCCACTCCTTGCGGATAGCCTGACTGTCGACCAGGCTGGCACTAACATGCAGCGCGCCGAGTATGGACGGATCCCGCACAATCTCTTCGCCAAACCGGCGCGGATCTCCGTCGAAGGCCGATGCTCGCTCGTTAAGGGCAGCAAGTGCGGATTCCGGATCGCGATAGATGCGTCCGAGGACCGGCAGCAGGATTGCCTCGCGCTCCGTCCATCTGGCGGAGGCAAGCTGCTCGACGCGGGCACTCTCCTCCAACGACCGCGCGAACCGCTCCGCGCTGGCAAGCAGGGAATGCGCCCTGTCCAGCTCGACCGGAACCTGCACCGGCACATTGGTACGGACGCACACATCGTCGTCATAGGAGACGCTACGCTCCTTCTCGATCGTCAGGCCGAGCGCGACGCTGGCTCGCTCCCACAGCCTCGCCACGCGATCGCGCTGCGCGGCAATCCACGACAGATGCCGCTCCACCCCCTCTTCCATTCCGGCCGCAATCTCGGCGGCGTGATCCATGTTGCGGCGGCGGGCGAAGTCGACAATCTGAGCCTGGTAGCCCGCCTGGCTTTCGTAATCGAGTGTCGTGGTCTTGGCGCCGGAACGCGACAATCTCTCGACCAGCCGGTTGAACAAAGCCGGGCGATGGCTTTCCTGCACGATGCGGTCCTGACGGGCTGCGGCCGTCTCGTCCTGTTTGGCGGTCCAGACATTGCGGTCGACCTCGCGCTCCTCGAATGTCTTCTTGCCGGTTTCGGGATCGGTGACGGGAACTTTGATGGTGATCTGTTCGACACCATCCTTGCGGAAGGTAAGGGTGTCGCCAACGGCAACACCGCCTGCCTCGATGGCCTTCGGCAGGCTGACGCCCCAGACACGATGCACCTCGCCGTCATCGGTGCGGATATCGGCATAGGGCGTTTTCTTGGCATCGGTGTCACCGCGATAGTGGGCTTCGCCTGTTTCGACCAATTCGCCGGTGACGCCGGCGGCATGATCGACCCGGGCGACCCTGCCCCAAGGCCCACGCTGCTCGAAATCCTCCGTCGCCATATAGAGGTCGGCACGATCGCGATGCCGGGACATGGCGACATAGGCGAGATGCTGATCCATCATGCCGGTGGCGAGAACGAAAGTCCGGTCGACCGTCGACCCTTGAGATTTATGCACCGTCGCCGCATAGCCGTGATCGATATTGCGACAGGTGTCCTGAGAGAATACGACCTCGCGGCCGGCATCGAGCCTGACGGTCAAAAGCGTCTCGCCGCTTTCGGTCGTGGTGCCGATCACGGTTCCCAGCATGCCGTTCTTCACATGCTGGACGGAAAGGTGCTCGGCTCGCTGTTCGAAGAAGCGGGCATTTTCAAGAAATATCAGACGGTCGCCAATGGCAAACTCGCGTTCGCCCCGTTCGGTCTGGAAGGCGCGGCTGTAGTCGAGCGCGCCCTGTGCGGCCATGATGGTGCGGATCGCCTCGTTGAGCTGGCGCACGTCATCATTGGTCTGCGCCAGAACCAGAAGCTCGGAACCGTCGAGAGAGCGATCTTCGGCTTCGGCCGCAGCCCGATATTGCTGCCTCGCCTGTCCCCAGTCGAAGACGATCTTCTCGATCGCCGCCTTACGGGTTTCGAGCTGGAGAATGCAGTCATGCTGAGCATAAGCATCGAGCGCCTCACCGACCTTTCCGCGCGCAAACAGCCGCGAGGCATCGCGCGCCCATTGCTGACGCTGCCGGCGCACGCCTGTCAGTTCGGCAAAGCCGATCCGCTCGACAATCGCGCGGAACGCCGCGCCCGCCTGGATCGGCTGAAGCTGCATCGGATCGCCGACCAATACGGCTTTTGCGCCGGCATCCTCGACAATTTTCAGGATGCGGGCGAGCTGCTCCGAGGACACCATGCCAGCCTCGTCGATAACCAGAACATCGCCTTTTGCAAGCTGATCCTTTCCGTCGGCCCAGGCCAGTTCCCACGCGGCCAGGGTGCGCGACCATATGCCGGAGCTTTCTTCCAGTCCCTCGGCCGCCTTGCCGGAAAGGGCGGCGCCGATGACGCGCCGGCCATCCGCCTGCCATGCGATCCGCGCCGCATCGAGCAGGGTGGATTTGCCCGCACCGGCGAGACCGACGACCGCGGCAATACCCGTGTCAGCCGTGACATGCATGACGGCATCGACCTGCTCGGCATCCAGCCGGAACGGGTTCTCGGGGTCACGCTGCCCGACCTCGTGGATGGCTGCATCGACCTTCTCGGCTGCGACTTTGAAGCCTGACCGCCCGGCAAGAACAGCCGCCGACTGCGCCATGTCATATTCGGTGCGCAGCATGGCGCGCGTGGTGAAGACGGCGGGATCGGTCGCCTTGCCCGTCTCCGGATCGATCTGCTGCGGCTTCAGCACGACCAGATCCGATGACGCCATCAGCTGGGCGCGGATATTGCCGAAGATCGTGGGATCGTTGACATAGCGATGCAGCGCCTTGGCGATCTCGCGCTCGTCGAAAGTCGATCTTTCGGCGGAAAGCTGCTTCAGCAGAAGTCCAGGTTCGTCGCTGAGACGGTCGGCCATTTCCTGGCGTTTCGCCAAAGCGGCCGGCGCGAAATACCGCTCCTGGCCTCTTCGGGCGAGAGCCGCCCGCGCGGGTCCAAGATGACTCTGCGCAATGCCGTCGAGACCCTGCTCGGCATAGGAGCGGCCATCGAGGCGAATATCGTGACCTGCAAGGGCGAGATGCCGGTTGGCGGTTTCGGCCCAGGCGATTTTCCACGCCTTCATCGTATCCTTGTCGCCCGCCCAGAGCCGATAGACGATCTTGCCCTTCGGGCGATCCGGTGTAACGACGCGCAGCGGTTTTCCGTCCGCGCCGAGCACCGCCACCTTTTTCTTGCCGAACCCGTCATCGGTCAAAGGCCGCAAAGTGGTCATCAGGTGGATATGCGGATTGCCGTCCTTGTCGTGATATACGCAGTCGGCGACCATGCCTTTCGAGGTGAGGTTGTCGCGCACGAACTCCCGAACCAACTCGATATTCTCCGCCCGCGACAATTCCTCGGGCAGCGCGAAGATCATCTCGCGCGCAAGCTGACCGTCCAGCCTTCTCTCGAACGTGTCGACGGCATTCCACAGCACCTCGCTGGCGCCGGCGACCGTCCTGCCGTCAATCATGGTGCGTAACCAGGCCGGCGTGTCATCGGGCAAAGCTAGCTCCTCATGAACAAGCTCCGCCCTCCCCGCCTCGTAGCGGAAGCTCTCGCCGGTCAGCTCTTCCTCCATGCTTGTGCGATGGCGATAGGCAGCGGCAGAGACGACGCTGCGTCCCGCTCCCCGGCTGATCACCTGTGCCCGCACGAACATGATCGCCATGCGATCGCCTAAGCCTCCCAAGCATGTCGCTTCAGCGACGTATATTGCGCCCTCGAACAGATCGGACCGAAGGGCCGATGCCGTCTCTCGGGATGCGCCCGAACGGGCGCAGACCTGAAACGAGCCATTCGGCTCGGTGAAAACTAGCATCTTTTACTATGCGTTTCTACACGGTATAATCGCTGCATTGATGCCATTGCGACCGGAAGGAAAACAGCATATGCGCGCGAAATCGTCGATTTCAGAGATTGATGCCCAGATAGAGAAACTGCGCGAAAAGCGCCGCTCTATTCTGGCAAAGGCCAATGAGCGCTTTGCGCGTGCTGCCGCCAAGGCTGGGCTGGCCGAACTCGATATTCCCGACAATGAGCTCGACGCCATTTTCGAGGAGATCGCCGGCCGATTTCGGATCGGAGCGAAGAAGCCGTCAGGCGCTTCTGCTTAGGCGGGTCGATCAGCGCATTCTCGTTCTGGAGCGGAGGCGGCGCAAAGACATGACCAATGACCGGAAGAAGGACGCACGGGAAAAGATCACCCTGGGTGGTCTGGTGGTGAAGGCCGGTCTGCGACAGGCAGACCGTGCTTTTCTGCTCGGCGTGCTTCTGGAGGCGGCATCAATCCGCACGGACTCGAATGAGCACCACAGGCTGAAAGCCAAGGGTGCAATGGCATTTCGAAGTGACCGCGCAGCGAGAGCCGGAGCGCCGGATCAGCAACCATCGTCAGAGCCGGCTTCCGGAAAGATAGCAGACGGCTGAGTGCCGGAAGGGGGAGACCGGGTATGGTGTCGCGAAGCAAAGTCAGCCGGTCGGTGATATGGGCTGTCGTGCCGATTGCCGTCACGGCGATCACGCTGACGATCACATCATACCGCTGGCAGATCATGGCGAGCGGGTTTTCGCCGGCGAACGCATATTGGTTCCTGCGGTCCGCGCCGATCCCCAATCTGCTTTTCGGCCCGATTGCGGGGCTGGTCACGGTTCTCGCCCTGCCGCTGCATCGCCGGCGGCCGGTGGCGATGATGAGCCTGCTCTGCTTTCTCGGCGTCGCCGGCTTTTACGGCCTGCGCGAATATGCCCGGCTGTCGCCCTCTGTCGAAAGCGGCGCGGTGACATGGGACGAAGTGCTGTCCTATCTCGACTTCTTCGCCGTCATTGCTGCCGCTGTCGGTTTCGTCATCGTGGCGATCGCGGCCCGCCTCTCTGTCGTCGTTTCCGATTCCGTCAAACGCGCGCGCCGCGCGACCTTCGGCGATGCGGACTGGCTGACCATGCCGGCGGCGGGAAAGCTGTTTCCGCCCGATGGCGAGATCGTCGTTGGCGAGCGCTATCGCGTCGACCGGGAAACCATCCGCGACATTCCCTTCGATCCGGCCGACCGGGAGACATGGGGCAGCGGCGGCACGGCCCCGCTTCTGACCTACCGGCAGGATTTCGACTCCACGCACATGCTGTTCTTTGCCGGCTCGGGCGGCTTCAAGACCACGAGCAATGTTGTGCCGACCGCGCTGCGCTATACCGGCCCACTGATTTGCCTCGATCCATCGACAGAGGTTGCGCCGATGGTCGTCGAGCATCGCCGCGTAAAACTCGGCCGTGACTGCATGGTGCTCGATCCGGCCAATCCGGTGACGGGCTTCAATGTGCTCGACTGGATCGAAACCTCCCGGCACAAGGAAGAGGATATCGTTGCTGTCGCCCATATACTTTTGTCGGAAAGCGCCCGCTTCGAATCCTCGACCGGCAGCTACTTCCAGAACCAGGCGCACAATCTCCTGACCGGCCTGCTCGCCCATGTCGTGCTCTCGCCCGAATATGCCGGTCGGCGAAACTTGCGCAGCCTCCGCCAGATCGTCTCCGAGCCGGAGCCCTCGGTTCTGGCCATGCTGCGCGACATTCAGGAGACGTCGGAGTCCGCCTTTATCCGCGAAACGCTCGGCGTCTTCACCAACATGACCGAGCAGACATTTTCCGGCGTCTATTCGACCGCATCGAAGGATACGCAATGGCTGTCGCTGGAAAACTATGCCGCACTGGTCTGCGGCCGCACCTTCCGCTCGGCCGACATCGTCGCAGGCGGCAAGGATGTTTTCCTCAACATCCCCGCCGCGATCCTGCGATCCTATCCCGGCATCGGCCGGGTCATCATCGGATCGCTGATCAATGCGATGACGCAGGCCGATGGCGCGTTCGAGCGGCGCGCTCTGTTCATGCTCGATGAGGTCGACCTGCTCGGCTATATGCGCGTTCTCGAAGAGGCGCGAGACCGCGGCCGCAAATACGGCATCACGCTGATGCTGATGTATCAATCGGTCGGGCAGCTCAAACGGCATTTCGGGAAAGACGGCGCGACGTCCTGGATCGACGGATGCGCCTTTGCATCCTATGCCGCGATCAAGGCGCTCGACACGGCGCGCAACGTGTCAGCGCAATGTGGGGAGATGACCGTCGAGGTGCAGGGCAAATCGCGCAATGTCGGCTGGAGCAATTCGAACAGCGGCTCGCGCCGCTCCGAAAGCCTCAACCTGCAACGCCGACCGCTGATCATGCCGCATGAGATCACCCAGCAGATGCGCAAGGATGAGCAGATCATCATCGTGCAGGGCCACGATCCTATCCGCTGCGGACGGGCGATCTACTTCCGGAGAAAGGACATGGACGCGGCCGCCAGTCCGAATCGCTTCGTCAAGACTTCCGCCTGACCGATGGCCGGTATCGGCCAAAGGGGTCCGTCGCCCCGGGCGGCGTGAACCAGTCGAGGAACCTGCAATAGAAGATGGCGAAGGCGATCATGCCGAGCGACATCATCAGGAAGGTCCACCACGGCATGGGGGCGGCGTTCGGATTGACGAATACGCAAAGTGCCATTGGCAGCATGACGATGGCGGCGAGAACCATGAAGGCGGTGAAGGCACGAAACGCACATGCAGCGAAGTAGAGAAGATGCCATGCGCCGTAGAAACCGGCGCGGCCGATTGCCTCCAGAGCGCTGAACGGGAGACCTTAAGCAAAGGCATGGCGCGCAGTGTCCCATGAGGACCCGTCGCAGCGGCGTCGTTATCACCATGCTCTGTCATGATCAGTCCTTTCGCACGAGTTCCAATCTATGCGAAATCGACAAGTATGGAATCCCAAATTGCCGGACATAGTTCGTACGCTGGCGTGAGGAGCTTCCGGAAAGAGAGCGGAGAAAGACCCATCAACGGCGTGAATCGAACCTGCCGGTACGATTCATGAAACTCGTTGGACGCCGCTTCCGAAGGAAGCGAGACTCCGGGTATGTCCAGTGATGGTGATCGCCCAGTTCATATGCGCCGTATTGATCCGCAGCAGAACATGCAGCGGTTCTACTCGCTTGCCATTCAGCCAACGCTGTTCGGTGGCGCTTCCGTCATCCGCAACTGGGGACGTATCGGGACGAATGGTCAATCCTTGATGGAGACATTCGACGAAGCGGACGACGCCGTTCTCGCCCTGTCGAAGCTGGAACGATCAAAGCGGCGGCGCGGCTATAGGGAATAAACTGGCACAGAACCAAGACGATGGTACGGCTATTGCCTGTGACTTTGCCGTTTCTGCCTCTGCCATGGAACGCGCAATCTCTTCCCCAAACCTGCTTTCATCGGCATAGATTGTGGGGGCTATTAAGGACAGAGGCACACTTTACATGACCACAACCAATGAAATCGCCGACAAGATCGCAGCCGAGCAGGGTCTGACCAAGGCTCAGGCCAAATCCGTTGTCGAGAGCGTGTTCAAGCAGATCGCGGATGCCGCTCAGAGCGGAGCAGAAACCAGTATCCCAGCTTTCGGCAAATTCAAGGTGAAGGAAACGCCGGAGCGTGAGGGCCGCAATCCTTCGACGGGCGCTACGATCAAGATCGCCGCGGCTAAGAAGCTGATCTTCACGCCGGCCAAGGCGATCAAGGACGCTCTCAACGGCTGAGCGGCCGGGAAACGCTGACGTGTCTCCGCATCGAGCGCGGGAATTACCCGCCAATCCGTACGCGGTCCGAGATACGCATCGACCACCGGGCCTCGAACGGCCGAAGGCCCCGCCTCGCGGCGGAGCCCTCTTTCGGGGCAATCAGTCCCGGTTGGGGCGAGACCAGATCAGCTGCAGGCCTTCCTCGCCCTCCACCTCGATCAGGGTGGCGTAGATCGGAGCAGGGAAGCTCGGATCGTCCAGCTTGACCGAGAGGTAGTCGCGGCCCTCGTTGGAGACCTTCTGCCAGGCCGCACCGAGCTCAACCGAGCCTGAGAAGATGCGGAAATGCGGTCCCTTGTCTGAGGGGTTCTCGACGCGGACCAGCTTGGCTTTGACGTTGAGGTTGAGGGTCTTGATGGCGCCGGTGAAGCCGTTGCCGGTGGAGGTGAAGGTGCCGATGGTAGCCATGATGTCGTCTCCGTGTTTTTCTCGGGCCGCGACCATCGCGACCTCGATGGCGGTCGACAGACCGGAGGCGATCGGCTCGCACCCCGCAGGGGCCGGAACGCAGAGGAGGGCAGCCAGGGCGGGTCTTTCTTGTTCCGCGGGGAATGACGGCAAAACCGGGGTCCCCGCGCGACCTGTCGCGTGGGGTGGTTTCGGCAGGGGAAGAAAGTACCGAACGGATGTTGCGGGCTTTAGAACGAGACACAGCGCAGCGAAGACGGCCTTCGGTCAGACCAGCCACATCGAGGACGCAGTTGGTTGCGCCCTCTCCAGGAAACCACTGGCGAGACGACTGGCCACCCTGTCGGGACGTTCATTTCGACACAGCTTAGGCAGACGCTTTCCAGCCCGGCCTCCCGGCATCTTGCCACGCGCGCCTGCGAGACCCCCGCTCGACCAGACCGGGATACCATCCGCCTGCCGGTCGCATGTCGTCCGGCGTGCCGGGAGAACTCAATGAGGTTTAACGCCTTCCCCTCGCAAGCCGGAGACATCCGCCTTCGCCATTCGAATGGCCCACCCCATCTGTGGTGACGGTCAATACAGCCTGTTGATCCGGTTCCGCCACACGGGATGAGCGCTGCGACAGCACTCCGTCGTGAGGCGGGGCCTTCGGCCTGCCAGATCACGCCGCCTCCGCGATTTGCTCGGCGTCCGGCTGAAGTCCGTGCAGATAGGTGATGGCACGCTGGGCATGGGCGGCGGCTGCGAAGATGTACCGCTTGTCGTTCTTGAGTATCGTCAGCCAACTGGCGAGGTAACTGGCGTGATCGGGGCGTGGTTCGAGCTCGGGCACTATTCCGAGATCGGCGGCGAGGAAACAACCGCCAAGATCTGCCACGAGTTCTTCGTGGGCACGGAACGACCGATCCTTGCTATAGCGCGAGAGATTGCGATCGAGCCGCTTGTCCGACCCAGCCCAATGGGTCATCTCGTGACCGAGGGTCGCATAATATCCGGCAGCATCGCGGAAGCACTCGAAGGGCGGCATCTGGACGATGTCGAGCAGCGGATTGAAGAAGGCCTGGTTACCACCGTGGCGGATGATCGCGCCGGTATTGGCAAAGAACGCATCGGCATGCGCGATACGTTCGACAGCATCGGCCACCGGCGCAGGATTGCCGTAATACTGCGCCGGCAGATCATCGATCTGATCGGCGCAGAAGACGGTGTATGCCTTGAGGAACGGAATTCCGCGCTCGACCTCTTCGCCCCGCGCATCGGTTTCGGTACGCGTGAATCGGCTGGCATAGACGACCATCGAGCCGGTCTCGCCCTTGCGGACCTGACCGCCCAGTTCGGCGCTTTGCTTGTAGGTCATCCAGGTTGGCGAGACGAAGCCCCGCGCGACCGTCTCCGACCACAAAAGCAGGGTATTGATCCCCTGATACGGCAATCCGTTGTGCCGAAGCGGGCGGGTGATCCGTTCGGCGGTATTGGCCGCGCTCCATGGCTTCACCCAGGGGCGCGTGCCCTTCTCCAGATCCGCGACGATCCGGTCGGTGATCTTCGCATAGATGTCGACGCGGGGTTTATTGCTCTTCCTGTCCATTTACCGGACCTCCAGTTCGGGGCCGCGCCGATCGCGGCCGTCACGAGGTCCGACCGCGCAGGACCGCAGGTCCGCGAACCCGCGATGAGCAATCGGAAGGAAGGGAGATGTCGCCTGCGGGCCGCAACGCCAGTGAAGGACGGCGCAGCCGTTTCGCGGGACGAGGACCGGAGCAGGACCAGCTTTCGTGACGGCCGCGATCGGTGCGGTCACGTTGACCCTGCTCATTCTGAATCCCAGTCTGGACACGCGAAGAGGCCGGCGTCCCGAAGGAAACCGGCCTTGATGGGGTATGTATGGGCGGAGCCGAAGCTCCGCCCGAAAGGGCTCAGCCGAGAGCCGCCATCTGGAGTTCGGCCGCTTTGCGGCTGACGCTCTGGCCGGGGTTCTCGACCTGGCGCTCGTAGGGCTTCCACGCCTCGCCGACGATGTGCTCGTAGGCGGCTACCGCGCCTTCGGCAGCCATGCGCAGGGCGTGGGACTGGAGCCCCATGTCAGCGGCGAACTCGCGCTTGCGCTGGGCGGCGCTGTCGAAGCCCACGGGGCCTTCGAGATCCTCGTCGCGGGCGTCGTTGGCCAGCCTTGCCGAGGCATCCTTCGCCTCGGAGACGGCCTTCGAGTAGAACTGGCCTGCGCCGTAGGCCGAGCCGACATAGGATCCGACTATCCTCTGGAGATGGATCTGCATCGCCTTGTCGGAGAGCCCCTCGGAGAGGGTGTCGGCGCCTTCGATCAGACTGCGCTCGTGGAACTCGCGGATGCCGCCGCTGTCGAGGACAGGGAGCCCGAAGCTTTCGGAGATGAGGGATGCCTGGTTGCTGTCGGGGCAGCAGAGCCGGACCATTTCCAACGTGGTGCCCTTGCGGGTCTGCGCAGCGCGGGCGCGGGACTTGGGTTGACGGGTTGAACTGGACATTGAGCTTACCTTTCTGACGATGCCCTTCAGGTGATTGGCCCTCGGCCCTTCTTGCCTGCGGGTGCGGTCAAACAGAACCGGCGCAAGCTGGGCGCTTCAGGGTCCGGAGCCAGACAGGCGAGCGGGGCTGGCTTGCGGACAAGCGTGGGCCAGTTCTTCACTGGTCCCTGCGCAGTGCGCGGGGTAACCCTGCCGAGATCGGCTGTGCTTCGGCCGCTCTGCGGCGCGATAGCGGCCTTGAAGCGGCAAGCCGCTGGTTCAGACCGCAGCAAACCCGCCGGCAAGAAGGGCCAAGGGCTGCTCACAGACACCGGCATCAAAAAAAGAGGTTGAGCGCCTTGTTCGACCCGTAAGAGTCGAGGCCTCTAAGCGGCTTGAGCAGCTCCGAGCGCATAACGCCTGCGAAACACCACAATCGCGTCCTCCTGCCGCGCCAGCTTGCGCGACAGGGCATCGATCTCGTGCTGACGCTCAGCCGTGATCGCGGCAAGATTGGACCGGTAGCGTTCGAGGAACGATGCCGGATCGGGTGGCCTGCCGCGATGGAAGGCTTTTCGCTTAGGCTGCAATTGCGGGATCAACGCAGTCATTCGCCGGGTGATCTGGCGCTCAATCATGCTGAGCTGATGCTGGGTCTGGCGACGTGCCTCCTCCATGCGGAAGAGACGCGCGCGGGGATCGAGGGCGGCCATCACGCGACCCTCTTGCCGTGGATGCCCGGAAAGCTCGACGCATCGCTATACTCGGCATGACGTCCGGTATCGATGACGAAGCCAAAGCGCCCCATCTTGTATTCGGACGAAGGGACGAGGAAACGCCGGCGCTCGACGCCATCCTCACGGCAACCGCCTCTGGTCGCGATGACCTCGGTGAAGCCCGGATGCGGATCGGACATGATGGCCGACTGCACCAGCCAGTCATCGGCATGTTCTGCGAGGAAGGCGCGCTCGTCCTTCGTGCGGGATTCACCCGGCTGAAGGACTATGCCAGTGATGGCCTCCCACTGGTCGGGCCAACTGTCCTTCATCGTAGATTCCGCGCAACGCCGTTCGAAGCTGGTGAAGAGATGAGGGAAGCTGATCGCGACGATCGCCCAGCACTCATCTTCTTCATACCAACCGCGATTGGCGCGCAGCGACGGATGGACTTTGCGGTTACGATCGGCCGACAGATGGAAACCGCCATGGCCGGCGGTCGAGTGGCAGGTGATGCCCTCGGCAAAGACAGTGCCGCCCTGAGACGGGCCCCATGGCGTAGAGGCGCTCGAGTGGATCTCGCGCCGACCGAGCGCCAGCTTCTCACGCTGATGCTCCGCATTTTCCAGAACTCTGGCGCGGAAGCCGGCTTCGTCGGCGAGCGAGCCGGAATGGCCATAGAAATCGGCGCGTTTCCACTCAGTGATCGGCCTGCCGATCCGCCAGGCCGTCACGAGATAATGAGAACCGTCGCGGCACGGCGCCATGGCAAAAGCGTTGTCGGCCACACGGGCGGCGAACATGCCGTCTGCCGTGTGGCCGAACTCCACCTCCGGAAACCGGGAAGTGGAGCCCGTTGTTGTTGTGTGCGGGGAGTTCGCCATTACGCCGCCCTCCCCTCAACGCTGTCGGCGGCAACCTCGTCGGCCGACACGGTTTGCATGACGGCGCGCGGATAGCCATGGCGCGACAGCCATTCCTCGGCCTGCTGCCTGCTGCCGGCGAGATGCACGAGCTCGGCATTGTCGCCAGCGCGGTCAAATATCCGCACCGATCCGATGGCAGGGCGCTCGAGCACGGTGAAGCGCAGGTTCGTGTTGACGGAGAAGCTGCGATGCACGCGGATGACGACCACGCCATGCGCGCCATGATCGCCTTCATGGAGGGTGAAGCTGGCGGGCAGAATCACACTGCCCATGATGCGCTGGCCCTGCTTGCGGATCAGGCGTCCAAAGCTATTGGAGCCCTTCCACGCCGATAGCTTCTTGCGGTGGCGCTCGGGCGGACGCGGGGTCCTGTCCGACCAGGAGACGATCGAGCCTATCGGGGCAATGTCGAAGATCAGCGATGCTGACATGGTGCAAACCTATCTGTTGCTGAAAATGAAAACGCCGCCGGTGTGACCCGGCGGCGGAATGGCATTCGGAAAGAGAAGGGACGGCCTATTCGGCGGCTTCGCGGAATGGCTCGTCGAACTCTTCGCCTTCGGACTCGTCGGCGTGATCGACCTGATCGTCGTCACCCTCGTCCTGATCCTCGGCGACTGGCTCGTTCTCCTTGAGCCAGTTTGCGAGCTTGATCGCGTTCGGCTCGAACAGCGCAGAAGCGTGGACGAACCGTCCCTCTGCGTAATGCTCGACCAGAGCGGCGCGCGTGTCCTTCACCTTCCGGCACGGCAGGACCGGCGTGTCCTTGCACGATGCCTCCAGAGCCGGACGCGACAGGCACGACAGGAACTCCTCCGTCCCCATATTGGCGAGGAAGCCGTCAGCGCCGACCGCATCGCCGGCAACGAGCGCGACAGTGCCGCTCTTCGACCGACCCGAGCGGCATGACAGCACCTCGATCAACACGGACCGAACCGCGATGCGCAGCGTGTCCATGTCGAAGGCGAAAGCGCCTTCGGGGTTGAATAGCCGTGCAGCATGTTCGCCAAGATTGGCCGACCCATAGGGCGATGCGCCGCTGGCCCCTGATGTCACCGAGACGTTCATGCCGGCAAAGGCCAGAACGAGCAGCGCCATCAGCGTGTCGTCCTCGATCGGTGCTCGGGCAAGCGCCTCATGCAGGGCGTCGGTGCGCAGGTCGCCGATCATGTCGAGCCCCTTGCGGGTGACGTCGGGTCGTGCAGTCGGAGCCACATCCGTATCACCGGCGTCGCCCTTCGCTTTCTTCTCCTCGGGCATGCGATAGACGACACTCTGCACCTTGCCCTGTCGGTCGATATACATGGCGGTGTGATCCGACTTCGTCGGCTTGCCATAGACGCGCTCTGCCTTCTTCGGCAGCTTGACCTCGCCGTAGTCGCCGGTTTCGGCAACGATGCCGCGCTTGGGCAGGTTGTTGGTCATCCATTCCTGCTGCGCGCCGAGATAGGCTTCCACATTGGTGGTGTAGCGGCCATCCTCGTCGGCGGGACCGAACAGGTCTTCCTCCCATTCGATGCCATAGGCGCGCGCAAGCTCGTCATCGAAGCTGGCGTCCTTGGCGAACATGCGCGTCTTCGTCAGCGCATTGGCAATGCCCCACCAGTTCGCCCTGGGGTCGGACTTCGACGGCTTGTTGGCCTTCCAGACCTCCTTCTGCTCATCGAGCGAGGCGGATGCGATCGTGCGTAGCTGCTGCTCGTTGGGCATATCGCCCTTCGCCATGTGATCGAGCATGGCCGGCAGCACATTGGCCATTAGCCTGAGCTGACGGACACGGCGAACCGTGAGTGACAGAGCAATCGCAATCGCCTCCTCGGTCCAGCTCAGAGCAACCAGGCGCTCGATTGCGCGCCAAAGATCGACTGGGTTGAGCGGATCGCGCGCCGTGTTCTCGACGATCGAGCGCATTGCGCCATTGTCGTTGGAAGCCTCGACAACGATCACGTCGATCTCTTCAAGACCGGCTTTGATTGCCTGCCGGACACGGCGATGACCGGAATCGATGACATAGCCATTGCCGCCATCGGTCTGCTGAAAGATCACCGGGGGCTGAACGATACCGACAGCCTTGATGGTCGCAAGCAGCAACAGGTCTGCCTGCGGGGTGGACTTGGTCTGGCGCGAACGGTCGGGATTCTCGTTCAGCGCGCGCGGATCGACCTTCATGACATGCATGGAATTACTCCTTCATGGGGGTTGGAGAACCGGGCCTTGCCGGTCCTGTCTTCTTCCCGAAGACCCCCACCGGCCCGCGGAGCGGACGGCCTGGTGCAACTGCGGCCGAGCATCCCTGCCCGGCCAGACGAGCGGGGCGCGTCAGCGCCTTGCGAGGAAGACGGGCCGGGATCGCGAGCGGCGCGGTTGAGCGCCAGCGTCACCTGACCGCCCGATCTGCGAGCGGGCTTTTCCCTCCCCTTTTTCTTTTTCCCTCCCCATCTTTTCTGGCGACGACATGAGAATAGCCCGCCACGTCCGAGGACATGGCGGGCCATCATGATCATTCAGGCGGCGAGCGGCTCAACGTCGACAATGCCATCGATATCCTGCGCCAGATCGGCCTCGACCTCGGCAAGCTGCCGATGCTTGTCGGCGAGTTCGTTGGCGAACGCGAAGTCTCCGCCGTCGCCGTGAGCCTGGTAGGACGCCAGCCGACGGTTGGCATCGGCAAGCCGTTGGCGATAGCGCTCCTGGTCATGGTCGAAGCCTGACAGCGCGTGCTCGAGGCGGGAGATCGCGCCGAGCGGCGTTACCGTGATCGGCAGGTCGATCTCGTCGTCGGCCTCGGTGATTAGAAGCGAAGTGACATATTGGTAGCTGTCATTGCCGAAGCGCTGGCCTGAGAATTCGAGATCGAAGCCGCCGATCGAGGCGATGATGGTGTCGCCTTCCTGCTGGACCTGCACCAGGGTCAGGATTTCCTTGAGCAAGGCGCGACCGGCATCCTTGCGGTCGACATAGGATTTGCCGGTCACCTTCATCGAGAAGGCCTCGCCCGAGGTTGGAACGAGCCGCGCGATGTCCTCGCCGATTTCGGCAATGCGGCGGGTGGATTGCTCGATATCGCGCTCGGCATCACGGATATTGCGGCGCACGGCATGCTGATCGTCGATATGGGCGGCGCGCAGCCGTTCAAGTCGAGCAATGTCAGCTTCAAGACCGGCCTTCTGCATCAGGCGCTGATCGCCGCTAGCAATCGCTTTCGCCATCGCAAACTGATTGGCCTGGCCTTCGCCCATATCCTCCAGCCTGCGGATGGTGGTGTCGCCCGACAATGCTGCGGCGATGAATCGTGCCTTGCGCTCATTGTTCTGCCACATGGTCGCGTCGAGGCTACCCTCGGTGGCATAGGCGAAGATATCGACCTCATCATGCTGGTTGCCCTGCCTGACAATGCGGCCCTCGCGCTGCTCTATCTGCGATGGCAACCATGGCACGTCGAGGTGATGCAATGCCTTCAGCCTGAGCTGGGCATTGACGCCGGTGCCCATCGTCTCGGAGCTTCCAAGAAGGAAACGTACCTTGCCGGCACGGACATCGCCGAACAGCCGCTGTTTGGCTTCGGACTTCTTGAAGTCTTGCATGTAGGCGATTTCGGACGCGGGCACGCCCATACGGATCAGTTCGTCGCGGATCCAGCGATAGGCAGAGAAGCCGCGCGTCTTCTCGACATTGATCGTGCCGAGATCGGAGAAGATCATCTGCGCCGCGCCGGGAAGCTCATAGGCTTTGCCGTCCGGGCGAACGTAGCTGTTGGCTCCCGTTTCCTGCCAAATGCGATAGGCGTTGGAGATCAGACTGTTGAGCTTGTTGTCGGGCTCATTGTCATTGTCGCAATCGACCAGGCGAAGATCGATCGCGGCATGCCGGCCATCCGTAATGACGGAAAGCAGGATGTCGTCACCGGGCTCTGGCGGCCGCTCGCGAAGCTCGATCTTCCTGATGCGCTCGGCCAGGATCATCTGGTAGCGCTTGAAAGCTAAAGTCGGCTTCGACGTGACGATCTGGCGTCGGCCGGTAGAGATCGCCGGCACCTTCACATAGCGCGCCAGGTCATCCGGCATCACCACATCGGCGAAGGACCGGTACATGGCGATCAGTTCCGGGACATTCACAAAGCTGGCAAAGCGTGACACCGGCTTGTATTTGCCGGATGGCTGAAGTTCGAGCTCGGTCGTCATTTCTCCGAACGTGCTCGCCCAGGCATCGAACTCGTGCAGTCCGCGTTCCATCAGCGCCGCATGGCCCATCAACCGCTGCACGCTGAACATCTCGCCCAATGTGTTGGTGATCGGGGTTCCCGACGCCAGTACGAGCGCCCTGCCCGGGTTCTTCACCTCGATGAAGCGGGATTTGACATAGAGGTCCCAGGCGCGCTGCGAACCGTTTGGATCGACGCCCTTGAGCGTGGACATGTTGGTCGCGAAGCTGAGTTTTCTGAACTCCTGCGCCTCGTCGACAATGATCTGGTCAACGCCGATCTCGGAGATAGTCAGCAGATCGTCCTTGCGGGTGGCGAGACCTTCGAGCCGTTCCTGCAAGCCTTCCTTCAGGCGCTCAAGCCGCTTGCGCGAGACGCGGTCGTCGTCCTCGACGTCGAGCAGCAGCTTCTCGTAGAGTTCCAGCTCATCATGGATCATCTGCTGCTCGAAGGCTGAGGGCACGCCGATGAACCTGAATGCCGAATGCGTGATGATGATCGCGTCCCATGTCGCAGTCGCCGCGCGCGACAGGAACCTGGCCCGCTTGTCCTTGGTAAAATTGGTCTCGTCGGCCACGAGAATGCGGGCATTCGGGTAGAGCGCCAGGAACTCACGCGCGACCTGAGCGAGGCAATGGCCCGGGACGGTCAGCATCGCCTTGGCGATCAGGCCGAGACGACGCTGTTCCATGATACCGGCTGCCATGGTCATCGTCTTGCCGGCCCCCACGGCATGCGCCAGATAGGTCGCGCCCGACGATATGATCCGCCATATCCCACGCTTCTGGTGCGGATAGAGGGTGAAGGCCGCACAGGCGCCTGGAAGATGGAGATGCGAACCGTCGAAACGGCGCGGCGCTATGTTGTTGAAGCGATCATTATAGTCGCGCGCCAGCCGGTCGGTGCGATCGGCGTCCGACCAGATCCAGCGCTGGAACGCATCCTTGATCTTCTGCAGCTTGGTCTTTGCCGCCTCGGTGTCGACGACATTCAACACCCGCCGTTCGCTGGAGCCCTCTCGCACGGTGTCGAAGATTTGTGGAACGCGGCTGTTGAGGGCATCGGCAAGCAGTTCGCCGGCATGACGGCGGTTGGTCCCCCATTCCGATGTGCCGACGGCGAGCCAGCCGAGTTGCCGCGCCTCGACCGTCCATGACGCGAGTTCGGGCATGTGATGGATCTTTATGTCGGCATCCATCGTCTCCTTGATGAAGGCGACGATATCGGCGGCCGGTATCCACGGCGCGCCGAGCCGAGCGGTAATGTCCGAAGGGCCAAGATCGATCGGCTGCACGGCGGCAAGTGCGGCGACATTGCGCTGATAGGCGGGATCGAGCGCGCTTGCTGCTTCCGCCACCCTCAGTCTGTCGCGAACATGGCCGGACAGATAGGCATCGGCGGTCTGCCACGAGCCATCTGCGGGATCACGGAAGATCGCGCTCCCAAGTTCCTCCACGACCGAATCCGCATCACGGTGCAGAAGCTCGGCGATGTGGTCGAGATCGACATGGCCGCGTTCGTTCAACACCACGGCGAGCGCGTCGGCCGCACTGGTGATCACAGGCGGCGCCGGCGGCGAGATCACCCGCTCCGAGAAGATCGGGCCTGGGCGGGATGTATCGGTATCGAGATCATAATCCTCGATCGACGCTACCAGCCAGCAATCAGGGTCGTCCAGGAAAGGTTGGAGGTTCGGACGCCGATGAGTTTCGCGAACCTCGCCGCTCTCCTCATCCTCCGTGATTGAGACGGTGGTGTGGTTGATCGGGCCGAACTCGCGCACGAAGCTCGACCAGGCGATCCTGAGCTTGACCTGCAAATCCTTCCAGGGACGGTCGAGCTCCTGCGCCTTCAGCACCTCGCGCACGGCGTCGCGGACCGGGATCAGCTTGCGGATGATGCCGACATGCTTCTCCGGGATACCGTCGCTGCTGCGGCCCCTGCGAACCTTCACCGGAACGGGCTCGCCGTCGATGATCTGCATCAGGCCCTGCGACCTTTCGAAATAGAAGCTGCCTTCGCGAACGTGGCGCTCTGACGGAAGATCGACGGGGGCGCCATCGGCTATATCTTCCAGATCGGCATCGATGACGGTCGGCTCACCGTCATAAAGGGCTTCCGGAAGAAGGGAGATGGCGGCGGCAAGAGCCGCGTCGAGATCCTCGCCGTCGCGCGGCGGGCAGGAATAGGTCTCCTTCGGGCCATAGATACCGTGGCGCACGACATGCTCGCCGAGCACGAAGTCGGGATGGCGGGCGAACCATCTGTTGATGCGGATCGCCCCCTCGTCCTCCGTCGCTGGACGCACCTCATCAATATCGAGCCAGGCCTGATCGCCCTCAGGCTCTCCAGTCTTGCGCTTGCGGAAGAACAGGATGTCGACGACGACGTCCGTACCGGCCTCGGCCCGGAAACTGCCCTCGGGCAGACGGATCGCGGCAATCAGGTCGGCGGACTTCGCAATATGCTCGCGCGCCGAGCAATCGGCCTTGTCCATCGTACCATGGCTGGTGACGAAAGCGGCAAAGCCCCCCGGCTTCAGCAGGTCGATCGACCTCGCGATGAAATAGTCATGCAGCACCAGACTCATCGAGCGATAGTCACGGTCGGAGCGGACCGTTCGGCTGGAGAATGGCGGATTGCCGACGGCGAGATCAAAACTGGCCGACAGATCGGTGTGCGCGAAATCGCCGGTGATGATGCGGGCGCGTGGCTGCAGCAGCCTGGCGATGCGGGCGGTGACTGGATCGAGCTCAATGCCTGTCAGATGGGAGATGTCGCGCAGCGCCTCGGGCATCAGCGCTGGAAACAGACCTGTGCCGATACCGGGTTCGAGCATGCGGCCACCACGCCATCCAAGCCGCTGAAGTCCTGACCAGATCGCCCGAATGATGAACTCTGGCGTGAAATGGGCGTATTGCGTGCAGCGTGACAGCGAAGCATAGGCCGTATCGTCCACGGCATCCTGCAATTCGCCGCCGATCTCCTCCCAGCCCTTGCTGAATTCGACCGCGCCGGGCTTGCGGAACACGCCATTGGCCAGTTCCGATGCGCCGAAGCCTGTGAAGCGGATCAACTGCTCCTGCTCCTCGCCTGTGGCGGGACGATCCTCCTCTTCGATTTCGGCGGCGAGCCGGATCGCTGCGATGCTGTCGCGCGCACGCTTCTTCCAGCCCTTCGCCAGACCGCGGCTGTCGGCGAGGTGGAAGTTCATGCCGCGAGCTGGATTGCTTTGTGTCTTCGGATTCGGCGAGCACACCACACCGGCAATGGCCGGTGCGGGCGTGGTGGAATCCGGATCGTCATCCGGGTCGAAGTCGTCGGTAAAGGCGGTCACGCCAAGGCCAAGACCGGAGGACAGCGAGGTGCTGCCGAACATATCGAGCGTGAAAGGATCGTCTTGCGCCATTTCAAATATCTCCTGTGTTGAAGGCGCGCGTCACCCTCCCGCCGGAGCGCCGGCAAGCTGGTTGAACGCGATCAGTTGGAAAGGGTGGAATTGCGCTACGCCTTGCGGCGAAGCGGATCAGTCCTTGCGGACAATGAAGAGCTGCATCGACTCCGTCATGAAGGCTATGCGCAGATGCGTGCCGTCAGGCGTACCGGCAAACAGCGCCTCAAGAGAGGTCGCGCTGAGGAAGTCCACGCCGTCGTCACTGCCGAAGGTGGCGCGTTTGACGTCCCACCAGTCCTCGTTGACATCGGGATTGCACTCTTCGGCATAGGCGACCAAAGGCTTCTGCCCCTCGGCCAGTTTGCCGTTCGAGCACAGATAGACCCCATGATCGCCAACCAGCCAAAGGCCGGGTTTGCAATTGTCGTGTTCCGACAGGCCCAGATGCGGGTCGCTGAAGCCGCCATTGGCGAGAGCGTCGGCAATACCCTGCGCTATGACCTTGCGCACATCGCAGATCGGGAAAGTCAGCATGGTCCCGCCTCCGCTCAAGCCGCTATCTGTTCGGGAAGGTAGCGCAGATGCACCGGTAGCTTCGTCGACACCTCGGCATCGGTGAGCTGGTCGAGCAGCCTGAAGGTCCGCGCCTGCCGGGATGCACACATCATCACGACACGCTGGCCACGCTGCGTTACCGGGAAACGCTCATCGGCATAGCCGCGATAGCCGTCCTCGGTCGCGCTCCAGATATGCTCGAGCCGCTCGTCGCGCGTCATTGCCCGTACCGGCCGGGTTTCCCGCTCGATGATCGCGGCTTTCATGCGCTCGGGCGAGCCATTGTCGGCAAGATCGCAATAGCCGTGGAAATGACGAACGGCTCCGTCGATCGCGAGCGAGAAGAATACGCTGGTCACGCTGCCCGTCAGAAACTCGCGCATGGCGAACATATCATGCCGCATCCAGAGCGGCTGCAGGATGTTGAGCATGTAGTCGTGCTCGCTCTGGCGATGTTCGAACCACTCTCCGATGAAGAGTGCGCTGTCGTCATTCTGCCAGCGGTCAGGCCTCTGGGCATGGCGATCGAACATGCGGAACGTCTGCCGGCGATCGGCGACGCCCTGATAGACTTTGCGGATGGCGGTGAGGGTCATTGGCGGGCTCCTTCAGCCTCGTCAGGCCGGAGCGCGGTTCATCCCATGCGGATCACCATCCTCTTCGGCCTTCCTGACCCCTCCCCGCGGCCGCCTCTCCGTCCGGCCGGGTCAAGGGCCGGCGCAGCCGGGCGAAGCTTTACCCTTGAGGCGGACGGCGGGCATGCGGCAGCCGGGATTCCTCCTCCTCTTCCCTTCCCCCTTTTTCTCTTTTTACCTTTGCCTTCAGTTCTGCGTTCCAGTCGTCTTCGACCGGACGCAGGCGCGCGAATTTGCAACCGGATTCAGTCGCGACTGCCTCCAGCCTTTCCGCATATCGATCGCCCTGCTCATTATTGTCGGTGGCGGCGACAAGCTCTGCGCCATCCTGCATCGCAAGATGGCGGATCGCAGCCTCGGTCGACGGCGACCATCCCCCGCCCGTGCTGAGATAGAGGCTGCCGGGACGCGCCTCTTCCAGTGCGGCAAGGCTCATCGCGTCGATTGCGGCTTCGGTAACGCACAGACGCAAAGCGTTGGGTGGGCCAAGCCTGAGTAGCACTTTTGCGCCACCTGTTGAAAAACCTCGCCATTCAGGTCCGCGCTCCTCCCAGCCTGTGACAGTGCCATCATCGCTCTTGTGCGCCGCCCACATTGAGCTACGCGGCCCCTCGCGCAGAAGATCATGCTGGATGACGGAGCGGATGATGGATTCCGGCAGGCATCGCTCATCGCGAAGATAGCGCCAGGTGGCAGATCCCCGCCATGGCTTGCGGCGGTTTTGCCAGCGTTCGGGGATGGAATCTGCTGGCTGGCTCTCCCGCGCCTGCCGCATCCATACCGGCTCTGTCGGCACGAGCCCGATAAGTGATGCGACATGATCGAGGACCTCCACAAAGGTGAAGCCCTCCAGATGCTCGACTAGATTGAAAACGTCGCCCTTGGCGTCGCTCAGCGGATCAAACCATCCCTTGCCATCGTGGATGACTATGACGATTTCGCCCCCGCGCCGGTATTTGACCGCCTTGCGCGTGCTTTCCTTCAGATCGATCGCAAAGCCTGCATGTTCCAGTACGGCGGCGCAACTCACACGGTCCCGCAGTTCTTCCAGTTCCTTCTTTTCCATTTTTTGCCCGGCCTTCTTTGCGGCCGCCTTTCCTGTTCTGCCTTGCCCCAGTCTTTGGGGGCCGCTTCCGGAGGCCGCGAAGAGCAAAGGGGGCAAGGGCGCGGCTGGCAAGATGAGAACTTGCAACTTGCGCCGCCCATTCCGTGCCAGCCGCGGCGAAGCTTCCCTTGCCGCATGCCGCTCGCAAGCGGCAGCCCGAAAAGCAAAAGGCCGGCTCAATGAGCCGGCCGTGCGCCCGAGAAGGGATCGTATTCGAAAAGCACTGTGACATCGGCGCCGTCGAGCTCGTCGGCCGGCAGGACACCGTAGGAGCCGTCGACCTCGAACAGGGAGACCGGGACCATCAGGGTGCGGGCGAGCTGGAAGGCGGCGTTCTGGGCGAGATCAAGGTCGTTCGACATGGGTGAGGCTCCATCGGGAGCGGGCCAATCCCGCTCGATGGCTCCTCGGAAGGGCCTGTCCCGGTCGCGATCACCCTGAAGTCGAAGACGAAAGCGGCGGCACGCTCCGCGTAGCCGACCCCGCAGCGGGTTGATCGTGGAAGATCCGGGACCGGACCAAGAGACATCGCAGAAGAGCGGGATTGGCCCGCTCCCGTTGGTCCCCTGCCTCTCCCGAACGAACCATTCTCGCCGGGCGCTGCCGCGGCATCGCCGTTGATGATCCTTGTCGCGCCGCCCGGCGTGACACCGCTTAAGGCCTGCCCGCCCGCCGCAGCTCCGCGTCGACGATCGCATGTACGGTCGCGAGATCCATGTCCGCACGCGGCGAGATCCGCGCCACCTCCGCCGCGACCTTGGCCCAATGGGCGAACTCCGCACCGCTGCCCGCGGCCAGCGCCCGTGCCGCGAGGCGCTGCGCCTCGTAATAGGCGCCCCGCTCATCCTCTCGCACGAGGCGACGCGCGTCGGCCTGCCAACGCCAGCGAATGGCACGGCGGCGCTGCAGCCAGGAGTTCAGGATAGCGAACATCCTCCAGGTCTCCTCTCCGGCGGCAGCCGGCCTCGCGTCAGGGACCGAAGCCCGTATGGGCGAACACCGTCAGGCTTCGGCTTCGCCAAGAGCCCGGCCTAAAGGGCGACGCCTATCTTGAACTCACCAGCCTCGATCCCGCAATTTGCATTGATGTATAGACGAGACTTCCCAACGGGGTGAGAAACGGACTGACAGATTTCAAACGGCCCGCCGGAAAGACTGCCATTTACCTAGCCAATCAGTTTCGGCAGCAACGCGTCTCGGATCGGCTGTTGAGTGAAGCGTAGCCACCTCTTGGAAGTCGGGTGTCGGAGTGTCCGCACGGCACATGCGCGGTTGCGCCATAACGGACATTGATATCTGCTTGATTCGATGCGCTCGCCGCGTCGTGTTGCGCAGCACCGAGTACCGATTTCGTCGATTTCGGAGGAAAAATGTGTCCGACCGATCCACACGCGTAATAAGAGATGTATTCGCTATTATTCTAGGTCGATCTAGCGCTCAATGAGAACGAGCGATTTCTACTCGCAATTTCCATTGTTTTATGACTCAGGAGGATATGTTGACGCGAAAGGTATTCTTCAGCTTCCACTACGATCGCGATGTGCATCGCGTGATGCAGGTCCGTAACTCTTGGGTCGTCCGTCGAAATGGTGAGGCAACTCCGTTCTACGACAAGGCTGAATTCGAGGAAGTCAAGCGCCGCGCTGGCGGTATCGAAAAGTGGATCGAGCAGCAACTGGCGGGGACATCGGTTACTGTCGTCCTCTATGGCGCCGAGACCTATCATCGACCATGGGTCCAGCACGAAATCAAACGAAGCTTCGAGCTGGGCAAGGGGCTTCTGGCGATCGACATCCATAACATCAGGCATCCGCAGACCGGCGCTGACGTCCCAGGCACCAATCCACTGTCCTACTTTTCGGTTGGGGAGCGGAGGATGAATACGCTCTATGCAAACTACGACTGGGTCCTCAACGACGGATACAACAATATCGAGACTTGGATCGAGGCGGCAGCTAGAGCTGCCGGGAAATAACTATGGCGGGCGCAGGTCGGACTAAGTTCCTCAAAGAGTTCCCGTCCTCGCTGCACGATGGGGCCGGCGTGACGTTTGTGGGTGCGGGCGTCTCAATGGCTGCCGGCTATCCTTCATGGACGGAACTGCTGACTGAGATCGGTGAAGAGATCGGCGTCAATTCCAAGGACATCCACGATCTCGCCGCGCTCGCGCAGTGGCATATCCTCGAAACTGGCAACGCAACCGGCGTGCGCAATGTCATCAAAAGAGAGATTGGCCAGGAATTGGCCGTACCAGAGACCCTGCAGATTCTCGCGCGCCTTCCCGTTCGTCATATCTGGACGACCAACTACGACCGGCTCGTCGAGCGCGCCTTCGCAGGTATCAACCGGCCACTCGACGCAATCTCGGGAGCAAAGGATCTCGCGCTTAGGCCGACACCCGGAGCCACGCGCCTCTACAAGATGCACGGTTCGGTCGACAGGCTTGACGACCTGGTCATCTCTACCGACGACTACGAGCTCTATCGAACGCGACGTGGCGCGTTCCTACCGTTGTTGCAGGCGCATCTTAGTAGCATGTCCATGCTTTTCGTGGGCCTCAGCCTGACGGACCCGAATGTTCGGCATGTGCTTTCGCTAATCCGCGAGAGTTTCACGGAGTCGCCGCCCGAACACTTCGCAATCCTCCGCCCTCCAAAACGGACCCATTTCAAGACTGATGACGAGTTCAAGGCTCGACTGGCGCAGCATCAGCTCTGGGCCAAGGATCTGAGGCGCTACGGATTAGTCGCCGTCGAGATCGACGACTATGACGAGGTCCCACAGTTGCTTCATCAAGTCGAGAAGCGAGTGGCGGAAAAGCGGGTTTGGGTGAGTGGTAGCTGGCCACTGGATCGCTCCGATTCCCGGACACCGAGAATCTACGCGATTGCCGAGAAGCTCGGCCGTATGGTCGGCGACACCGGCAGAGATCTGGTCTCGGGCGCCGGACTTCTGGTGGGGCCGGCGACTGTAGCGGGGTTCATGGACGCATTGCGGACCGGCGGTGGCTGGGACATAGACCGCCGGTTGATTGTACGACCTTTCCCTCAACCTCTGCCTGGAAAAATGCCGGATCGTGATCAATGGCGCGCGCTTCGAGCCGAGCTGGCTCGCCATTCGGGTATCGTCACGTTCCTCGGCGGCATCAAGTCGGAAGCAGGCACCGAGGTCGTCGCCGGTGGCGTCATGGAGGAGTTTGCACTTGCACAGACCGCCGGGTCGTTCCTGCTCCCGATCGGTACGTTTGGCGGCGCCGCGGAGGCGATAAGCCGAGAACTGCTTGGTTCGGCGACACCCGCAACCGGACCCAAAGCACTACGGCCTACCGATGACGAGCTCCGGGTGCTTTCCGATGCCGGCGCGGCCGACGACAAAATCCTCTCCACCGTTCGAGCCATCTTCGATCGCCTGGCCAAGGTCGGATAGGTAGCGCGCGTGGCTCAGTTCGTCACATCGGCAGAACTGCGTGGCTTCGCGGACCAGAGGACTGCCTCGGAGCAGGCGACCATTCGGAAGAATGCAGCCTCCCGCTCCCCGGAAGGCGCAACCTTCCTTTCCCACTCAAGCAAGGACGGGGATCTGGTCGTCGGTGCCACGATAGTGCTCGAGAACCACGGCGCTCGTGTCTATGTCGACGAGGTCGATCCTGAGATGCCGCCGTATACAAGCGCGGAAACTGCTAAGATTCTGAAGAGGCGCATCTCGCAATCGAGGAAATTTGTCGTCCTCACCAGCAAGAACAGCAAGGACAGCCGTTGGGTCCCATGGGAACTCGGCATAGCGGATGGCTGCAAGACCTTGGCGAACATTGCACTGTTCCCGTCGTCCGAGACCGCCTACGACATGGCGTGGGCCGAATGGGAATATCTTGGACTTTACCACCGCATCGTCTGGGGCCGTTTGGAGGGCCATCGAAGCGAGGTATGGATGGTCCTGGACCACAAGAAGAATACAGCGACCGAGCTTGCCGCCTGGCTGCGGAATTAGGCCTGGCTACCCAAGGAAATAGCGTGGCAACGTTTCCAGCGAGTTCCAGATCCTCATAGGCAACGATGTGGCTAGACCGAGTGGCGTTCCAGGCGGGTAGCCGGCAGCGACCCTTGCAAGCGGCACGGACACCCGAAGGACGTGCTCCACGTCGTCCTCCGCCACCGGATAGAGCCCCAGATATTGCCGGCCACGATATTGCTCGGCCTCGTCCGTCACAACGGGCAGCACGCAGACGCGTCCCTTCGCGCCATGGAACCACCCGATTTCCCAGCTCATCCAGTTAGAGCCGACAGCATGCTCGGAATCGACGAACACAAGCCCGGTAGACGCGAGCATCTTGTCCCGGATGTAAGCCGCGTCCGACGGCGTCGTTCCCGCATGGTCGGAATGCCCGGCGTCGATCCAGTCGCAGAAGACGGTCAGCCTTAAATCCTCGGTGAGGATCGTGTAGATACCGAGCACGATCTCCTCATCCTTCAGCGCCTGCGAGAGAAATATGTCGTAACGTGGCTTCTCCAGCCGCGCACGTTGCGCCAGCACGTGATGCACAGAAAGCTTCGCGGCAGCAGCGGCCTGACGAGCACGTCCCCGGACACGATCTTCAATAAGCAGCCCCATGAGTCCTCCAGACGTATTCGTTCGTTGGGCGTGCTTCGCACCTTCGGCAGTCCGCGCGGATCGCCGAGATGGACGGCGTCTTGCGCAGCCTGCTCGATCCTCTCTTTCCGACAGGAAAGGGGATGGAGCTCGGCTGATTGGTGTTACTTTGTCGTCGTTCGAGGACGACAAGCAAGGTGGGACGCATCAGCTTAAGCTGATGGTTTGACGCGAACCAAACCGAGGACAGGAAACGGCCTCCAGCCACCGATCGAAGGCCGGTGCTATCCGAAGTTTGTATATGAATTTCGGACAGTGTTTCCTACGCGCCTGTCTGACCGATGCGCGCCCGCCGTAACGACGCAAGCTCCCTTGCATGGCCGACGCTTGACCAGGCAGCGTACGAGCCAACGACGTAAAAGTTCTGCTTTGCACGCGACACAGCAACGTTCAGGATGTTGGGCGTGCCGGCCGCCCAGTTCCTTGCGCCGTGCTGGGAGGCCGCCGGGGCGCCGAGGAGGAGAATGACCGACTCGGCTTCTCGGCCTTGCACGGTATGGATGGTGCCAACACGATCTTCGGTCCACTCCTCAATATCGATATTCAGGCGCTCAACCAGATCCTTCTCCTGCCGCAGCCGGCGGCGCATTTCTTGGGCGACGACGCGGAACGGCGTGATGATGAAGAGGTCAGGCTCCGTGACGCCAGCGCTGGTGAGTTTGCGAAGCATCGCGACAACGACATCGCCCTCGGCTGCGCACCATTTCGTATCCGCCTCGCCATCGATGTCGAGCCATTTGGTCGGCCCCAAGACAGAGCCTACCTCGCCAGCATCCCTCGGTGCGGGCGCGTGCACCATCTGCCCATCATACGCTATGCGATTGGAAATCCCGAACATCGGCTCTTGGCAACGCCGATGCACGAGGAGGGGCATGCCAACACGACGCGGCCCCTGATCGGACCGAAAACTCGCCTGATAGGAGGAGGCACGGTCGGCAAGTGTCTGGGTAGAGGCTTCTGGCGCCGACCAGAGGGCCATATCGATCCTGAAGAACCGGCAGATCTCGGCGTTGAGGCGCGCCGGCAGTGTCACGACCGGTGGGATCTGCAGCGGATCACCGACGATGATCGAACGGCGAGCGCGCATCACACCTCCGACGGCAGCCTGAGGGAGCGCCTGGCCGGCCTCGTCGACCAGCAACCAGCCAATGCTGCCAGGCGGCAACAGTCCGAGCATCCTGTCAACCGAGGCAAAGGTGGTGGAGACGAGAGGCACCACCATGAACAGGGTCGACCAGAGGTCGCCGAGCAGACTGCGGCGCGCTTCGTCGGGTGGCGGTCCCGCGCTGAAGACGTTCATCAGCGCGCCAACATTGTGCAGGATCTTTTGGGCCGACGCATCGATAAAGGCACGATGCACCTCCATCGCGGCAACGAATAGGTCTTCTCTTTTCCGGTGCAGCCGATCGGGAATCCAGGGAGCCTCAAGATTCGACGCCTCGTGACCGCGGGCGAAGAAGTCGGCATCAACGATGCGATCGCCGAGGACCGCGCGATGTGGCTCCAGCTCTTCCATCAGCGTCCGGACGGTCGCTGCAAGCGGCGCCAGACGAGCATCTGCTTTGGTGATCTCGGCGGAGATCCTGCCCAACGACGCGACGACATCGGAGAATGATCGCTCGGCTTCGCGCAACTTCTGCGCGGAAGCTCCGGCGGCGGCGAGCAACGGTTCGTTGGCTAGCTGTCAATCCCTCCACACCTGCATGCGGAAGAGGCGCGCGAAGAAAGCGGGGCGACGGCGACGGACGGCAGCAAGCGCGGCAGAGTCCGCTTCATGTGCGCGACGGCGATCCGCGACGGTCGCTTCGCTGGCGTCACGCTCCCGCTCAACTTCGAGACGTTGGCCGGCGAGGCGGGATTTGACCTTCTCTACCTCGGCTATTTCTGCCCTGGCCGGCGAGAGCTTCAAACACAGCGCACGCACGCCTTCGATCGCCGTGAGCTCGGTCTCGACCTCGCGCTTGAGTGCATTCAGCCGGGCCCGCGCCTTGCGCCAGTTCGCCTTCGCCTGCTGGGGCGACGGGGGGGCCTCCAACGACACGATGGCCGGAATACGACGCTCGACGATCCGGCCGGTCGCCTCGTCCTTGACCTCCTCGACAACGGAATCGCCCTTCGCCGCCTTCAGGTAGATCCGAAAGCCACGATCCTTGTGCCACCAGAACCGCTGGGTGAAGGTTGCCCTGTTTAGGGCGTTGCCCAGGACCGCTGCGATCATTCCCCAGGTTTCGATCGGCTCCTGGCGCGCCCGTTCGTCATCGTCCTCCGACTCGCGCGGGCCGTAAACCAGATCGCTCACGGTGCGGAAATAGCTGATCTCGTCCGCCCCTCGGCCGATAGCCTTGCGGGCGGGAAGCTCACGGCTGATGTTCTCGACAGCCTTGTTGTTGCTCGACGCGACAAGGACCTCATGGCCCCGGAGCCGGGGATCGAGTTTGTACAGATGCAGATAGCCGGCATCGCCGGTCTGGAGTTTCTGGCCGGACGGTGTGAATGCGGATTCCGGATCCTCGAAGGTCGCCATGGCGAGCGCCCGATCGAGCACGCTCGCGGCGACGATGTCGCGCAGCAACGTCGTCTTCCCGGTCCCGGGTGGTCCGTTGACGGCAATAATACGGTCCTTACCCAGCAACTCCTTCCGAGTCAGGTTCACGGCTGCTTGCTGCAGCAGAACAAGCGGATGGCCGCCGGGAGACGGCCATCGCGCCAGCGGCGTCAACCTAGGGGCGACCGCCTCTTCGACCGCCCCCGCAGAGGCGAAAAGGTCGACGGCGGTGGTGGGTCGTTCGAGACCAAGATAGCCCTTAAGACCAGCCGGCGCAGACGGGCCTGCGACGAGGGCTGCGGCCTTCGCGAGATCGTTCAGGAAGAAGGAATTGAGGAGAGCGACCTCGGGAGGATTCTTGGCTTTGTAGTAGTGGTACACCCGCAGGGCGAAAGAAGGTGGCTCCAACAGATCCGAGGCCAGGCCAAACTGGCGCACAAGCCAGCGATATGCCGTCTCGATCGTGGCAATATCCAATGCGAGGGGCTGACCGTCGTGACCGCGTCTGCGCAGGATTTCCTCGACCTTGGCTTTGATCTTCTCCTCGATCGTCGGCCAAGCGCCGAGCGCACCGAGTTCAAGCCGCAAGGCGAGAGGAAGGGCCCATGCGAAGCTCGATATGGCCACGGATTTATCTTCCAGCAGGAAGCCGTCCTTGTCGACGAGGATCGCGCCGATCGCGGCCTTTTCCCTGACCCGAGTCCCACGCTCCTCGTCCTGTCCGAAGGATTTGATCAGCGCCTCTGTCGCCTTGTCCATGGCGACCGATTCCAGAATGATCTGGTAGTAGAGCTGATACTTCGGCTTCGATCGCTCTCCCCTGCCCCAGGGAACGCCGCCTTTGGCAAAATCCGTGACACTGCGGCGATCGCCGGCGGCGAGATCCTCCGGCCGCCGAAATGTCTGGGGCGACAGTGACTCAAGCGCGCTCCATGCAGCCAGAATGGCGCGCGGCTCATTCTCCGTATGGGTTGCGGTGAAGATCGGAAGCGCGCCTAGGTCGAGGACAGGCGGAAGCTCAACTCTTCCCGACGGTTCAGCCGGCCGCGATGGCGATGGCTTGGGCGTCATCGGATCCGGCTTGGGGAATGCGATGACCTTCGCTCCGAGTGGAGGGGGACTCTCGACAAATTCGTCAGCCGCGTTGACGCGTCGCTGACGAGTAGCGGACAATGTGAGCTTCACCTTCTCGAGGAGCCGCGCGGCGCGGTCAGTACCTCGGTGATCGGCGAGCTCGCGTCCCAATGCCTTCAGGATAACCACATCCCCACCGGATCGCTCGAAGAGTTCTTCAAGCTGAACGATGGAATACTTGAAATACGGTCGATCCCCGCCGTCCGCCATTATCTGGTTTGCCTCTCCAATTCGCTAAGGTGCCAAGTATACGTCGCCTGACAATCCCTCTGTGTCCATCATCGCGTCACCTGATCGCTGATGTAATGCGCGGCTCAGCCGTCACAAATCGTAGCATACGACATCAAGCGACGTTCCTTGTCATCTCATCGCCGTCTAGTCGGTGCAGCCGCGCCGCCGGGCAAACGCGCTGAACAATGTCACACAGATGCTGGTGATGTGTCAGGTAGATCACCTGGCCGGCCTGAGCCATTTCCGCGAAGAGGCGAAACGCCTCCTCGGCGCGGAAATCATCAAACGTCTCCATGATGTCGTCTGCGACGAAGGGCACGGAACTGCGGGAGCGGACGAACTCGTGGTATCCTGCGACGCGCAAGGCAAGATAGAGCTGAAAGCGCGTGCCCTTGGAGAGTTTGTCGGCGGCTTTCGAGCCGCCCTCGGCCGAAAGCGCTATCAGCGTGTCGCCGTCCTTGCCAGGCTGCGCGACGAGCCCGGTATAGGCGTCCCGACTGATGGTTCGAAACGCTTCGGAAGCTCGCGCCATCATCGAGCTGCGATGGCGTTCTCGATAAGCAGCAAGCGCCTGCTGTGTAGCCGCGATGCCGGCGCGGAGCTGAAGGTAACGCACGGCGCCGTCCTCGATCTCGAGAAGCGTTGTACGTCGGCGCTCCTCTATGAGAGCCACCTTTGCGTCTCCACCAATCCCTTCGACCCGGTCCTGAGCGGCGGATTTTGCCGCGAACAGCTCATGACACCGCTTGTCGTGTTCGTCCGCTTGTGCGGTCAACTCGGCTAACTCCGAATCGAGAGCAGGTCTGTCCGACAGATCGAGGGCTACCTCGGCAGCCGCAACATCGGACGCTCGCAATGCCTCGACAATGTCCTGCTCCGCATCCCGCGCCTGAGCCATAAGTTCGGCTCGTCGCTCGATGGCTGACAGCTTCTGGCCCACCTCTTCAAGAGAGACGACTCCGAAAAACGCCGTCATTCGTCGCTTGTGCTCGTTGTGAACGGCTTCGGCTTCAGCGAGCTCGCTCTGCCGTTCCTTTGCCGTTTCGACCCTATTCGTTAAGCTGGATCGGCGATCTCGGTCGACGGCTGCGTTGCGAACCTGTTCTCCGATACGCTGCGCCAACGCGAGCACGGTTTCGGACCCGACTTCGATTTCCAGAAGTCGTGTGAGTGCAACGACCTCCTCATTGAATGCAAGTTGGTCCCTTTCCATCTTCTCGATACGATCCAGCAGTGTAGCGCGCTTCTCGATGGTGGGCGAAAGCTCGGAGACCGCAGCGAGCGCCTCGCGTACGGCGCCCACGCCGGGCAGCTCAAGCGCCTCGCCTAGCCAGCACCCGCGGCACGTCTTTGCCCACGCCTCTGCCCAGGCCCGATCATCCGATCCTGCCTGTTCCACAGTGCGTTCTCGCAGGACGACATCGTGGCCGCGGTCATCCAGCTCGTCACGGAGACGGCGGAGCTCAGCTTCGCGATCGAGCGACGTCTGAGCCTTGGCGAGTATAACATCGAAGCTCGCGTCAGAGCCCGGCGAAAGGCCAGCGGCCGTCATCGCGGCTATAAGCCGTTCGACAGCGACGGCCGCATCTTTCTCAGCAGAACGGATGTCCCGCGAGGCGATTTGAACCGCTTGGCGGGCCTCGAGCGCCTTGTCACGACGAGCGAGCCAAGACTCAAGCTGCGTGAGCGACGGTGTCCCAGGGAAGCAGGAGGCTATCGTACCGGTTCCGGTCGCGATCTCCGCATCGATTGCCGCCAACATTGCATCGGCCCCGCGGCCAAGCTCGACGGCGCGTGTCAGATCCGCCTTGGCGACGGCGAGCGCTTGCCCATTCTGATGCAGCCTCGCAAGATCGCCCATGTGAGAAAAGCGCCCGGCGCTTACGATATCATCGTGCCGCAAGGCGGCCTCGAAATTATCAGCGGACGCCGCGTCAAGCGTCCGACGATGCACCGCCCAAGCTTGCTCACGCTGAGTTCGGATTTCTGCAGCTTCGTGGTCGGAGACGACACCTGTCGTCGATGCGAAGCTGGCCTGCTCGGCTTCGCAATGCCTAAGGATGGTCGTCAGCCGTTCAATCTCTGCCGCGCGCTGGGACCCTGTCGACTCGGCCTCGCCACGGCGCATCTTCCAATTCTGAAGCGCTTCTGAACTTGGGCAGTCCATGGCGACGAGCTCATTCTCGGTACCCTGCCACGGGCGCAATTCAGCGAGTCGATCGTTCAGCACCTCAACGGCGGCAGCGCGAGCGCGCTCGGCGTGCCGACGCCGAACATCATGGTCGGCGGAACGAAGCGCCTCGACCACGACGGCCAGTTCCGCGAAAGCGCGCTCACGTTCGCCGCGCGCTTGAGAATCCGAATCGCTCACTGGCAGCTTCGCGGAAGTTTCATCGAGCCGGCGCCGCGCCTCTTCAAGCTCTCCGGCAGCAGTGCGGATCGCGGCGTCGATGCCAGATCGCGACTCGATCAGATCGCGCAGACGACCGATGGTAGCTGCGCCCAGTACAAGCCGCTTGGGCTCAGCTTCCTCGGGCCGCTCAATGCGGTGAAGAATTCCGGAAATCGCGAGGTCGAGCTCGCGCAACTGCACACGCCGCTCGGGAAGGTCCTTTTCAGCCGTGACGTAACGCGCGCGCAGCTCGGCCAACCGCTCCACTCGCTCGGCAATCCGTAATGCGGGCTCGTTGACGACGATCTCCTTCATCTGGTGTGAAAGCTGGCTGATCTCGTCCGCGACCGTCCTGGTTTTGACGCCGAGCTCGATTTCGTTTCGCTGGAGGTCGGGTACCTCGGACGCCCACCCTCGCGGAGCTTCGGGAATATCGGCCAAGGGCGCGAGTCGCGCACGGATGCCGCGCAAAGCGAAAAGGCGAGGCAATGCGGTGAGATAACGCTGGATCTCGTCCATGCGGCGGTGGATGTCTCCACGTTCCTTGATCGCTTCATTATACTGGGTAGCTGCCCGGTCCCGGCCGTCTACAAGCCTGGCATGTTCCGTCGCGAGCGTATCGAACTGCTCACGCTCCGCCTTGAGTTGGGCCAGACGTGCTTTCAGGTCAGCCAGCGCGCCAGAGCGCGCGCGATACTTGTAAAAGCTTTCTGCATCCGCTGTCAGAGCACCGAGTCTGTCGCTGAGATGCGAGAGACCCGCGCTGGCCGAGAACAGCAATTGGCCGAGATCGCCTTTGCTGGACAAGATGCTTTCGCCGCCCTTTTCCAGCGTTTCATCGTCAAGCGAGAACATCGTGCGATAGGCATCGCGATCAATGCCGCCGAGTTCGCCGCGGATAGCGACTTCAGGAATGCTGCGGTCTTCACCATCGATGAGACTGTTCTGCGGGCGCTTGAGGCGCGCGAAGCGCCTAGTTTCGCCGCCGCTATCCAGCAAGGCACCGATCCGCATGGTCGCATATGGGTGGAGGAAGTTGTACGGGCTCTGTGGGCCGATCCCGAACAAGAGATCGAGAAAGGCGGAAAATACCGTCGATTTCCCGGCTTCATTCGGACCATAGATAACATGCAGGTCTGGCTCGCCTGCTGTTGGCTCGCCGAAGTCAATGCTGCGGTCGGTAAATTTGCCGTAGCGGGTGAGGTCAAGACGACGGAGGCGCATGGCTCAACTCTCCCCGCCGGCAGCCTCGAGGCGCGCCACGACGCCCTCGGCGCCCTCTTGTGCCAGACGAGCGACGACATCTTGGAAGGCGGCTTCATCCTTGCCAAAAATGTCCCGACATTCTTGCGGCAACTGAGCCCGTATCTCTTCGGCGATGCTGGTGAGTTCGCTTCGCAATGCCGCCGACGTGAGGACATCGTCTTCGATCAGGCGATGAAGCTCCCTGATTGGGTCGCCGGAGGCCTCGCCTCGCTCTTCTACGGGACGGCTAGCGATTTCGAGCTGCTCGATCCAGCTGCGACCGATCACGGAGGCTCTGTCGTCGGCTTCGGCTTTCAGCAAGTCGCTGTCACGCCGCATGCGCCAAGCCAACGGTGTCGCGCCCGTTATGCGCACGCGCGCAACAAGATGTTCGGCGCGGACCTCATCGCGCACGTTCTCGAGCGCGCGTGTCAGGGCCGACACCAAATCGCGCCAATCGTCCAAACCGGTGGCGTCGATGGAAATCCGCTCGAATTGAGCGACGCTGGTGAAATGCTCTTCCAAGCGAATCGAACGATCGTCGGAGATGGTCACGAGCGTGACCGATTTAGGTCCCGCTTCGTTGATATCGCGACCCTGCGGCATGCCCGGCATCACAATCGCGCACGCTCCCTCGGCGGTGGAGCGCTTGTGCACGTGGCCAAGCGCCCAATAGTGAAATCCCGTCGCCTGGAGATCGAAAAGGCTGCACGGAGCATAGAGGTCGTGATCGCGGGAGCCGCCTAGGCTCGTATGCAGAATGCCAATATTGATCGCCCCATCCACCACAGGTCGAAACCGCCCCAGGAGGTTCTCCGGCGCATGGGGCTGAGCAAAGCTCAGGCCATGGATGACGACGGGGACGCGTCCGGGAGCCCGATCGATAGCGATCGCTTCCGCTCGTCCGCCGAAAACTTTCACGGAATCGGGGAGCACCAATTCCTTGGTGATCCTCGACAGCGCGTCATGATTGCCGCGGATGATGAAGACGCGGATGCCCGCCTGGTCGAGGCGCCGCAGTTGCTCGGCCAGAAAGCGGGCCGTCTTCATCGAGGTTTGATCCCCGTCGTAGAGGTCGCCAGCGATCACGAGAGCATCGACCTGTTCGTCGAGGCAAAGGTCGATAGTACGCACGAAGGCTTGCCGAGTGGCGTTGCCGATCAGCTCGGCGAGATCGGTATGGCGTAGCGCGAGCGAACGTAGCGGCGAGTCGAGATGGATATCCGCAGCGTGAACAAAGCGATACGTCAATTCCTGCCCCTTTTTGTTTGCCGTCTGCTCGTAGGGGTTGGACCTTACGCGTTGGGCAACCGCCGTGGTATTGAATTAGCTGATCGGGCGGGCATTACCCGCAGAAAATCGTATAAAAGCATATCATCATTCGGGGGGACAATAATGACTAGAGAGCCGATAGACGATGTCTTGGATTGGTCGAATAAATTGTCGTCCTGGAAGCAGGATGCCCTGCGCAGACTCGCGATCAGCAATGACCTTACGGACGGCGACCTCGGCGAGCTGCTGGGCATGGTCAAAAAAGCTGCCGGATTCACCCTTGCCAGCGCTCCGCCGGCGGCCGTTCCTTTCGTCAAAAGCCATTTCGGGGGCGGAAAACACCAGCCCATCGTGCTGAAGGGTATCGCCAATGCCGAGAACATTAACCGGCTCGTACCAAAGGCAGGCCTCACCTTTTGTCCGAAAGCTCTGACGATCGTTTATGGCCGCAATGGCAGCGGCAAGAGCGGCTTCGTGCGGATTTTGAGAACTGCCTGCCGCACGCGCGTCGAGAATCCGGCCAAACTCAAGGTTCTCGCCGACGTTTATGGAGTATCGACAGGACCGCAAACCGCAGAGATCATCATCGACGCAGGTGCTGGAGATATTCCCATTGCATGGTCTCCGGGAAATACGGCTTCCCCTGAACTCATGCAGGTGGCGGTCTTCGATTCTGCCTCCGCGCAGATCTACGTCGATGGCGGCAATCAGATCCGCTTTCTTCCCTTCGGACTGGCCCTGCCTCATCGACTGAACGGCGTCTGCCTCGGCCTGAAGGACACGCTCGAGGCGGAGCGCGCGACCGAGGTTGGAAACAAGGTCAGCCTTACAGCAATATCGTTCGCCCCGGCGCGGGACACCGCAGCCCAGCGGTTCGACAAGGCGCTCAACAAACTCACGACGGACGCCCAGATCGACACGGCGACCGCATTTTGCGAGACAGACCAAAAGCGCCTGGTAGAAATCACCGTGGCGCTGTCGGCTGGTGCTGCTGCCGCCGCCGACGTCACGGCTTTCGCCAAATGGGCAGAGACGCTTGCTACCGAAAGCGCCGCTGTTGGAGCGACGTTGACTGACGAACCCCTTGAGAAGCTTACCGCTCTGCGCGATATGGCAACCACGGCAAGGAACGCCGCCACGGTCGCCGCCGGCGCTCTCTTTACAGACGAGCCTCTCCCGGGAGTGGGCAGCGACACGTGGCGGGCGCTCTGGGCAGCCGCCCGCGACTACTCGGTTAAGGAAGCCTATGTCGGCAAAACCTTCCCGGTGGTGTCCGTGGACGACGCGCCCTCTGCCTGCGTGCTGTGTCAGCAGCCTCTGCTGCCCGAAGGGGCGAGCCGGATGCAGCGCTTCCAAAAGTACATGGACGATACGTTGGACCGAGCGGCGACAGCGGCGGAGAAGGCGGTCGCTGATGCGGTTGCAACACTGCACGAACTAGCCTGCCTTCGGGCGGTGGATTTCGCGGACCGGCTCGAGCAAATTCGAAAGCGCGATACGGGGTTAGCTGATCTTCTCGTGAGCTTCCAGGCAGCGGCGGTGAAACGCCGCGACCAAGCGATTGCGCGCCTTCACGGTGATGCATACGAGACGGCGCCCCCGATGGTGGTGCCGCTCCTTGAGGTGCAAGCGTTTGCACTCAAGCTGAAAGCCGAGAAGGACGGCCTTGCGCAAGCCGGGAATGCAGAGGAGCGAACCAAACTCACGGCTGAGAAAGCCGAGCTTGAGGATCGCAAGACCCTCTCGGCGAACAAGTCGAAGCTTGTCGCGCGACGCGATCTGTTGGTCGTCGACGACGCATATTTGAAGGCTCTCGCAGATGTCCAGACTAAAGGAATTACACAACGGGCGAACGATTTACTGGATACTCACCTGACGAAGGCCGTGGTCACGCGCTTTGATGCGGAGCGCACCGGGTTCGACATCATGCACCTGAATGTCGGACTCGCACGCAAGAGCGACAAGACAAAGGCGGAATTCGAGGTCAATCCACAAACAAAGCTGACGAAGGTGACATCTGAAATTCTCAGCGAAGGCGAGCAGCGCGCTTTGGCCCTCGCCGGTTTCCTGACGGAAGTCGCCCTCACCGACGGATCAGGTGCGATCGTGATCGATGATCCCGTCTCCTCGCTCGACCGTGATCGGAGCGTCAAGGTGGCGGAGCGCATCAGTGAGGAGGCGCTAAGAAGGCAGGTGATCGTGTTCACGCACGACATCGTCTTCTTCAATGAGCTCTGCCGAACAGCCGACGCGCAGGGGATCGAACCCGTCACGGTCGCGCTGTTCAGCGACAAGAGCGCTGCGGGCAAGATCGATGCGGCCGGAATGCCTTGGAAGGGCATGAACGTCGCCAAGCGCATCGGCCGAATAAAGAATGATTCAGCGCAGCTGTCGAAACTCCATACAACGAGTCCTGCCGACTACGAAGTCGCTGTGAAGAACCTGTATGGGCGGCTTCGCGACACCTATGAACGTGTCGTGGAGGAGATCATTTTCAAGGATATCGTGCGCCGCGGCACCGATGTGATTCAGACTCAGCTGTTGCGATATGTCTGCCTCTCGGATGCGCTCGCCGTTCGTTTCCATGAGGGCATGACCCGAGCCAATACGCACAGCCACGATAATCCCGCAGCCGATACAGTGCCGGTCCCCTCGCCGGCTGAGTTCGCTACTGACGTCGCCGAGCTTGAGGCCCTCATCTCTAACCTAAAGGCCGATAGCGATGCTGCGGAAGCAGCCCGACCACAGATGAAGCCGAAGAAATGAGAAGTCGGAAAACGCGCGGCGGTAATGCATGAGCGGTTCCGGAGCGCGTTGAGCTGAGCCGCACGGAGCTGGGAAGCCTCCGTGGGTCTTCTCAGGCGAGAAGACCCTGGCACATAACGGTCAGCGGGACAACGGCGCGCGGGCGGCATTTGAAATCTGACTTTGAGCTCGCGAGATCCTTGTTCAAGCGTTCGGCCTCCCGCGTGTTGCGCACGAAGACGGCTTGAACGCTTGAAGGGAGCACGAAGTTGCCCTTGCAGCGCCATTCCCGTTCATGCAGCCAGCTGATCCACCCCTTCTTGCTCACCTCAAAACGCACGACGCGCCAGAGCTCATTGCGAGGAATCTGCAACTCCGTGGTCTCAGCGTCCGAGAGATAGAGCACTGGCCGGCAGCCTTTGCCATAGGCGTAGCGCTTCGTAACTGCGATCCCGTAGGGCTCGTAGCGTGGCGCCTGCGGATCGGAGTTCTCCGGAGTAAGCACATATTTGAGCGAGGCGAACGGGACGTCCATAAAACAAGCGGCCTTATTAGGCCCCTTGATGAATCCCCTCTTCGAACTGCTGCCCCAAATCTCACCCGTTCTCAAAATGCTTACTAGATTGTCATAGCCAGAGAATTTGTCTTCAGAATCTGTGTTCTTGGTCAGATGAAGAAGATAGGGCGTCAGGTCAGGGCGAGCGTTGAACGGTAGCTCATCGAAAGCCGGAAGCGGCATGGCAGTATCTCCATTTCAGCTTGAAACCATGAGGAACACCGCATGATCTAATGCGGCGTCCTGTGAGCCCGACGCCGGCGGTTTCGATGTCCGTCTTCTCTTCGCAGCAATGACGCCCCGCGCCTGAGGACCCTGTCTTTCCGCTCATCAGTCATTCCGGCGATGTAGTATCGATCTCGCTACCGACGTACTCCGAGCGCCCGCAGCCAAGCATCAACCTGGCCGAAGGCGTCCTGTTGCCACTGCTCGGGTGTGCGACCGTCGAGTATCGCCGTTTCGTCGACGAATTTTCGCACGCTAGTCGGACCATAGCCTTCCGGAACATCGAACTTCTCTGAGATGAACTTGTAGCCTTGGGCTCCGCTCTTGTGTTCGAGCAAGGGCTTGCAGACCTCAGCCAAAGCATCGGTCCCGTCCGGATAATTGCGGATGCAATAGTAGATGTCGTAGGCGTCCTTCTGCTTATGCCGGCCGTTCAGGGCATGGCCCTTCATCGCCAACAAAGCAGGAATCGAACATACTGCGACTTCAACGCGGTTCGTGCCGCCTTCGGGCATGTCGCCCGAGATGGCGACGAGCTGATAGAAGCGAAGGGCGAGATCGGCTCCATCGGCCCTCTGGACAGCAAAATCGCTCAGGATCGGCGGATTGTTCTTCACGATTTCCGCATGCCGCGGCATGAGGAAATCGACGACGATGTCGATGGGCGCGCCTCCGTCATCGACAGGGACTTCCCGCACGAGCTGGAAGCGGCGAAGCTCCTCCCGCTGTTTATAGCCCTGCCCCATCAGAGCCTCGACGAGGGTGACATACTCGCCATCCCCGAGAGCCTCTGCATCGAGACCAAGGTCGACGTCGAGTGTGCCGACATGCGGCATGTCCTCATTGTCGAGAAGCAGCCAGGGGACCGCGCCGCCGATCACGGCGAACTTGCCCTTGAAGCTGCCGAGGATCTGGCCGATCTCGATCAGGACGCCTTTCACGGCCCTTGTGGTACGGTCCTCATAGTCCGAGGCGGATTGAGGGTCGGGTGGCACTATTTTCGCCATGCGAGAAGCTCCTGTCGCAGGTGGTCGGCAGCCTCGGCGCCGCGTTCGCCGGCAAAGGCAAGGTCGAGATAAGTCTGGACCGGGCTCGTACAGAAGACGCCGGGCGCAGGTTCCACTGCATCCAGGAAGACGCCGTGATCCTTTAGGACTGTCACGACTACATTGGCTCCCGACCGGGCAGGTGCCATCTTCAGGGCGGAGCGCAGAGCGACAAGCCCGCCCGCATCCGCGTAGCAATACTGAGTTGGTACTCGCCCGTAGGGCGAGAGCCAATGTGCCGCCGAGAATGATGCCAAGACGGCGTGGGATCCACTGTCCTCCATGTGCAAAACACTGCGCAGGGCATGGTCGAGAGGTTGCCCATGGAGCGTGGTGTAGAACTCCACGCGCTCGCCAAGGGGCGGCTCGTAAGCCTCGCGCCAAGCGTCGAGGAGACGGTCCGGATGCGACAGCCGAAGGCCGTCATCGGCAACCTCGGCCAATTCGCGATCGACCAGTTCACCGCGAACATTGCTGACATGGCCAAGGCTCACGCCGGATGCTTCCGCCAGATCCGCGACTCGCCATGCCCGCGCAGGTTCGCGAAGAAGGACGCGCAACACCTGCGCGGATTTCGGCTTGAAGATGGATTTCAGGCTGCGTTGGACAGCGGGCGGCTTGGCATCTACCTGCCGCTCGATGAACACGCTGTCGAACGTGACCCTTGCGTTGCCTACGAGATCGACGAAACCCACGTCGAACTCGCGGCAGAGGGCTTGCGCGTCCGTGGACAGATAAGGAGCGATGAAGATCGGCGTCGCCGGAGGGTCAAAGCTGCTCGCCACCTTCTGCAGCTGAAGGAGAGCCGCCCGCACGTGCCGGGGTTGTCCGATCGACTTGACTTCGCAAACCAGCAGCCGCTCGTGCCCGTCGAGATTCAGTCTGACAACAAGATCGACGTAGGAACCAGGTGGTGCAGACTCGACCGCAAACGTGCGGATAACCGGCACATCCCGCAGCAGGGCTTGGACAGCATCCGCCGCCTGACCTTCGAGCTGCTTCACATTTTCGGTCGCTTTCAGCATTTGCTGAAAGTGGTTCCTTTGGTGAAATATGTCAATCCCTTTCATCACAACGCGCCTTTTCAGCACCGGCTGAAAAGGGGAGCTGCGGTGAACGCGCAGTAGAGATACTTCTGCACGGGCGTTAAATGACTCCCCAGGCTCGATATCGCCCCCTCCCGGTCGCCTCGCGAATGCCGAGGTCGGCGATCAGGTTGAGCGCCCCGCGCGGGGTCACGCCAGCCGCCTTAGCCACGGTCGCCGCCGAGACGATTGGGCGCGACAGGATCAGCTCGATCGCCGCGGGCAAGCTGCTCGAAGAGCGCCGCCCCCTCGCCTTCCGCTCCATCTGCTCGCGCGCGTGACTGAGCCGAGCGATTTCCTTGAAGCCTGCTTCGGCCGCAGCCGACATCGCATCGAGGAACGCTTGGAGTCGCGCCGTCCTTCCGTGCGCGCGCCTGCGTTCACGCGGTACGGCTTTCAGCCCGACATGAAAGGTCGGCAGGTGCGACATGACCTTGCCCCGCGCGCGTAGATGAGCAGCGACGAGCTGGCCGCCCAACCCATGTTGTCGTTGCAGCGGTTCGAGGGTTTCCCAGGCATCGAACAGAAGCGCCGCCGACAGGACCGGGGGGAATTCCTCTGTGGCTTTCAAGACGTTGCGCCACTCCGCCATGCGCTCGCGCTCATCCCAGTCCGGATCGCGGATTACGAGATCGCCAACGGCCAGCAGCGACCGTTCGGGGGGCTTCGGAATGACGCCTTCGGCTAGGTGCTCCAATACGCGCTGCGAGCGAGTGATGACGGCATCGATATGAGCGAACTCCCTGGCGAGGGGGTCGTCATCCCGCTCGTCCGCGGAATCAAGATCGACCTGCCCTACCGGGTCAGGCGATGCAAAATCGCGGTCCGGCTCTATGGCAGCGGATCCAGCGAGCGCGGCGAGGCCGGCTTCGCTGAACGCCCAACTCGGCTCGACGCCGGCGATCCGACGTCGCGATCGAAGGATGGCGTGCGCGATCGTCAGCTCGTGCGTCGGCGCCCGGACGTCCATCCGGGCATCGTGCAGAACGAGATCCTCGATATGGACGAGTTCCCCGGCGACCCACATGCTGGCAGCCGCGTCGAAGAAATGTCCGCGCTCGACAAAGCCCTCGCCCGCCGGACTGCGTCGCACGATCTCGTCCAAACGGGCGAGTTGATCTTCCGCCCGCGCCATGGCCGGCAGAAGGCTCTCCAGAAGCAATTTGCCGATTTCATAAGTCATTGGAAATGAACGTCCCAAAGCATGATACGGAAGCTATCACGCCATTGTCTTCCGTCATATAGGTAAAGTTCTCTCGCGCGGGTACGATCTAGCGCGCTGTGGCCATCGGGATTGAACAGACGCCCGCCAATCACGCTTCAGATCACCGAGAATGACCGTTTTCTCGGTGTTTTCGCGGTGTGGCGACGTCTTCAATATCGTCAAAAGACGTTTACAACCGATCGGTTAGGCGTATCTTCTGCATTTGGAAAACTGCCCTCCCCTACTCTCTCAGGCGCTCCAAATGGCCGCTGACTCACAAAATCAAGCTTCCCGTCGACCACAGGGTCGCCTTATCGGTTACGCCCGCGTCTCCACCGACGAGCAGGCGACGGAAGCGCAGGAGATCGAGCTACGCTCGGCCGGCTGCGACCTTATCGTACAGGAACACGGTTCGGGCGCATCGCGCGCTCGCCCTGCTCTTGCGAAACTGATCCGCGACATCGCCGCTGGCGACACACTGGTCGTCGTTCGTCTCGACCGCCTGGCGCGATCGGTCAGCCATCTGCTTGAGGTGATCGAGGATCTCGCTGCCAAGGGCGCGCATTTCCGCTCGCTGCGCGATCCGATCGACACGTCGACACCCCAGGGCATGTTCTCGCTGCAGGTTCTCGGCGCCGTGGCGCAGCTCGAGCGCGCGTTGATCTCGGAACGCACCAAAGCGGGGATCCGGGCTGCAAAAGCGAGAGGAAAGAAACCAGGAAATCCCGGTATTCGTGAGCGGCGGCCGGAGGCGCTGGCGAAGATGACGGCCGCGCAGAAGGCTGCCTATGGCGAGCGGGTCCAGGCGACCGCAAACCAGTGGCTTCCTACGGTACGCCGCATGCGGCCGGATCATACCTGGGACGATGTTGCCCGCGTCCTGAAGCAGCGGGGAACCGAGTGGACACCGGAACGACTGCGCCGTGCGGTGAAATGGATGGTAGCCGAGGGCATGGCGGATGCGGTTTTGCTCCGAAAATCCCCTCCCCGTCTTCCCGAGGACCGGCTGATGACGCTGGTTGCTGGCATTCACTCGTCCAATCCCGAGCTCACCCTTCGCGAGATCGCGGGCCAGCTCGAGCGCCTGCATGAGCGAACGCCGCGCGGCGGCTCGAAATGGTCGCCTTCCTCGGTCAAGAACCTGATCGATCGCGCCAAGCGATCGGGATTGCTGACCTCGGGGCCAAACGAGACGTGAAAACGAGAAGGCGCTCATCGATCACGTCCGAAACCGTGGCTTCTGCAGCGTTTTGAGCAAGGCGTCGGAAACCGGCATTTTCGGAACATCGTCCTGCTTGGTGGCGGCCGGTGCGATATCCGGCTTCCTGCTTTCCTCCAGTTTCGCCCTCGCAAGGGCCATGATCATCGGCCATGTCGAGAATTTGCCTTCCCGGGCCCTGTCGGTGAGATTTCGCAGATAGCCGCCGGCGCTGCTGATCTGGTCCGTCCGCTGGTAAATCGCCACCAGTGTGATCGCAGCCTGCTGGTCGCCCATCACCTCGCAAGCTTCCTGCCAGGCGCTGGGGCTGATCCCAAGGACTTTCCGTCCGGTTTCGGCCGCAGCGACAAGGTCGCGCCAGTATCGCACCTCGTTCCCGCCGCTCAGGTCGGTCACGTTCGGGCAGGCGTTCACTACAATGCTCAGGGGCAGATCCCGTTTCGGCAGGCTCCGCACGTTGTCGGTTTCCGCGGCGCCGCCGCCCGCTTCCTCCTTCTCTCGTAAGCCATATTTAGATTCATAAGATTGGTCTGGATTTGAATTCTGTATGTGGCGACCAAAATGGGACTCATTGGCGTCCGGATTCTGTGTTTTTACGAATGATTCCAACACTTCCCGGATATCGCCGTGAAGGATCTCCAGATCAACGCAGATATCCTCCAGAAGCTGTCGTGGCGCCGTCCTAGGAAGCCTCTCGACTATTGAGCGATAGTTCTGCAGCACCCTGCCCCAGTTGCCCGGAACATGCTCCTCGATGGCCGTCTCAATCATCTTGCTGATGTCACGGCGCAGAAGCGTAAGGCGCTCGCGCACGACCCTGAAGGCCTTCTTCTCAGCCTGCACCGTCTCGGCCAGGTCTGCGAACTCGCTGGCGCGGGCGACGATCGGCGACAGATCGAAGCCATAGGCCTGCTCGACCTCTCCTCCCCTGCCCCGGCGGGCGAAGCGCTTGCCGTTGGGGCTGTCCCTGCGAATGATCAGTCCGCAATCGACGAGGACGGCCAGATGCCGGCGAAGTGTGGTCGGAGGCATGCCGTTGGCGCGTGCCATGAGTTGTTCGTTAGAAGGCCAGACGACCAGCTCGCTCTCGGCAGACAGATCGGTTTCGCGATGAAAGGTGAGCAGCGCGTTCAGGATTGCGAGACCGCGATCAGTCGCGCCGATCAGCTCCCGTGCTTCACGGATATGTCCGAATGTCTTCCATTTGTTCGTCAGTGCCGCTTCAGGCATGGCCTTGGCGGCCACTTGGCTGGAAATCTGGCCAAGCGTCAACGCTCGCCGCCCAAAGGGCGTCGTTGTGATATGCGTCTGCATCTCTTTCACCTGTAGTTAGGCAAAAGAATTCAGCTCACTGGACGACGCAGTGACTCTTGACACCGATTCGCGGAAATGAGATTCTCTGACTGCTTACATCTGAGAAGGGCTTCCGCGGCGCGCCGTAGGGGGCCTTTTTCTTTTGCGGTTCAGTTTCCCTCGTTTGTTGGTTTGGTCTGCCTGTACTCGTCGTAAAGACGGTCCAGTCGGGATGAGAGCCAATCGCTGAACGGCCGCGCCTCAGCACTGGTCAATTCGATCGCAACTCTTCTTGGCTTTGTATTCATGGCCAGCTTGAGCAACTCGTCCTTCGATGCCCAGGTCGTGACGCCGGCATCTTTCTTCGGCGTCTTTGCAGCGGACTTCTTCTTGTAGCGCTTTAGGAACGCATGCAGGCTCTCGAATCGACCCTCATGCGCCGTCTCGAGGAAGCTCGGGGTCGTCACATACTCAAGCGCCACTTTCACATGGGCTGGATTAAGCAGCATCTGGCGCAAATCGAGCCACCTGTCGCGGCCGATCCTTTTCGACGCGCCAAGCGCATCCAACATCGACTGCGGAACCGTTTCGAACACGCTGAGTATTTTGGAGAGCAAGGCATCATCGATGCCCAAGGAGGATTTGACCACGTCCTTGGTCAGTCCAGCCTCGAGCAGGTTCCGGGCGAAGTATGCTCGCTCGATAAACGAGAGGTTCGAACGAGCGGAATTCTCCTGTCCCTGTGCGATCGCCGAGGTGATGTCATCGAGATCCTTGACGACAGCGTTGACCTTGATACCGAGCTCACGCGCTACGCGCACGCGCCGGTGGCCGAAAACAACCATGTATCGGTTTCGATCGACGGGATGAGGACGGACGAGAATAGGGCTCGACTGTCCCTGGTCGCGTATCGCCTGCTTTAACTCCAGATACTCCTCGTCATCGCTGGAAAGGCGGTCGGGAACAAATGAGACTTCAAGAGCATCGGGATCGAGCACGATGATCGTCTCGCCCTCCATCAGTCTTTTCGTGTTCTCCGCCATTTCCTCAATGGACCGAACGACGACTTTGGCAGCTCCCGTCATACCGTATCCCGGCTTCGATGCGGGCTTTTCGTTGCTAATCGAACCGATATCCAGTTCTGCAAAGGGATTCTTACGAGACATGAAGTGTTCCCCCTCGCCTCGTCAGATCCGATAAGGGATTGATTTCACGGCACAACGCGGCAAAAAAAACGGCTGACAAGAGGCTCATAGGCGCCCCCATGTCTTGTGGACCAACTTCGCGATCTCTCCGTTCGCTGCATTGAGACTTTCCATCGCTCGATCATAGGTCGCCCGGACAATCTCGCCGCGCTCTACCTCGTAGAGGCTCTGCTTTTTGATTGAAGCGTCTGATATCGCCGTCGATTTCAGAACGTGATTGTTGAGCATGTTCTGCGCGAATAGGGATTGCATGAAACCGACCATCTGCGCCTGCGGGATGTCGGTAGGCTCGAACCGCGTGACGAGGTAGCGAAACCATTTGATCCCAATCTCGGCGCCGGCGTCGGCAACCGTTGTCATTATGCCACCCAACATCATGAGGAACTGGCTCATCGACATAATGTCCAGCATTTCGGGGTGGATTGTCACAATGATCCCGGTCGATGCCATCAGAGCCGTGATTGTGAGATAGCCAAGCTGAGGAGGGCAGTCCATGATGACCAGGTCATAGTCATCCTCGACCTCCTTAACCGCATTCCGGATGCGGGTATGAAACAGCCGACCCTCCTGCCCCGTCTTGCCGGCAATTGCCAATGGGACATCGTACTCATACTCCTGCAAGACGAGGTTCGCCGGCACGATGTCCAAGCCGGGAATATTTGTCTTCTGAATTATGTCGGCCAAAGGCCGCCGCTCATCGTCGAACCGAAGGGATTCGTAGAGCGATACGGTGTCGTCGAGTTCCGGCTGTATGCCAAAGACCGAAGTCAGAGAGGCCTGCGGATCAAGATCAATGACCAGAACGCGATGTCCAGTCAGCGCAAGATACTGCGATAGGTGCACAGCAGTCGTCGTCTTGCCGCTGCCGCCTTTAAAATTGACGACGGATAAGACCTGCAGCGCCTCGCCAGGACGGCGATGGGGAACGTAAGTTCTCTTATCGGATTTCTTGTTCGCTTCGAGAAACTCGCGCAACTCCAACATCTGGTTGGCGGTATAGTAGCGGCGGCCGGACACCGTCTCGACCTCAGGCCCCTTGCCCTCAGCGTGCAACTGACGAAGATGGCTTTGAGTCACGCCGATGAAGTCGGCGACCTCGGCGATCTGGAACTTGCGCAGTCCCTTCTTTGCATCTGGAGGGTACTGCTGGTTTCGCAGAAGATTGAGCGCATTCGAGATTCGTGTCCCCTGCTGCGCGATCTCGAGGTCAAACCGTGGTGCCACCTGTTCGTTCATTTTGAAAACTATTTCCTAAATCGCGATAGTTTCGCAAAGAAGCACCACCTGCCAAAAGATGCGCAATTATACGACCGATTCTCCAAGCCGCGCAACGGATTTAAAGTTAACGAGAAGTTAACGTCCCTTTGCGCTGAAAAAGCGACCGCAAAATACCCGTCAAATTGCATAGCCCGTTGTTCTGTCTGCCTTTTTCTCACAAAAAAACGGCTGACAAGAAACTGGTCCAACTTTGCCTGCTTCCAGGCATCGACGGCCATCACACGTCACCTGCTCGGGGCTAACGGATTGTAGCTTCCGTTCGCCCGGCGCCAGTCTGCCGGCATCATAAACTCACTGGACCAAAGCCCCTCCCGATCCTGCCTGGCGTTTTCTTCGAGCTCGCTATATCGAGGCAGCGCCACCTCACCTGCTGGAGCCGCAAGCACGTACATGCCGACTCTAATGCCCTCCGCCCCAATATCGCGATTTTCCACGAAGCATTGCGCCCAGTACCCGCCGCCCTTGAGGATGCGCGTCGGCCGACACTCGACCGGGCGTGACATGGTGCTGGATACGAGCCACGCGGCTGCGACAACGCCACAGGGCCAGTCGAAGCCGGCGAGCTTCGCCTTCTGCCTGATCTCGCAGGCCTCGACCGATTCGAGGCGGACGCGAGTGACCGTTCGATAGCGGCTTCCGCTTTCGATCAGATCGAAGGTCACGCCGTCATAGACCTGGGCGAACCCTGTCACGGTCTCGGGAAGCTGCTGCGCCCATACGGCACCCGTCAGATGAGCGAGCCATAGGGCCGCAGCGACTACCATTCGCGACGGCGGCGTCACGCTAGCCATTGGAACGCGGCCGCGACTTCTTGCAGAAGCCAATGAAAGCTACTTCGATGCTCGGCTGCTCAAGGTCGATATTGCTCTTGCGGCACCAGGCCCTGAACGCCTCGGCGACGTTCTCTGCGTCCGGGATCGGCTCGGGCGCATGACGGCGGACTAGCTCGGACCATCCGGTCCAGGAAATCGGGCCGGGTGGGAAGCCACGATCGGGCGGCTTTGACGCGATGATTTCCGGCAGGGCTGTCTTGTGCTGACGGTCGGCGAGAGCAAAGAGCGAGCGACTGATGCGCAGTTGGCCCTTCCTGCCGCGTTGAATGAGGGTGCGCAGGTAGGCGCCGGGGCATGATACGTGGCCACTTTCGGCGCGCTGCACCGTGACCGCGAGTGCCGCGATAGCCGTATCGGGGCCGAGGTGCGTTTCCGCTTCAGTCCATACCTGCGGATTGATCGACGCGGCGGCGCAAAGGCGGCGGCCGGACTGACGCAGCTGCGCCCAGCTATCGAAGACCTGCGGGACGTGGAAGGCGAGGGCAGGGCACGCCGTCCGGACGAGAGCGAGCGAGACATTGGTGATTTCGTCGCCGCCGCTCCTAAGCGTGTTCGGCCCGTCCGCATCCGCCTGGCCGCTGCCTTTGCTTCTTCTTTCGGAAGGAGAGGTCGGCTCACGCCACTGCCGGAGATGAGTAGAGTCCGCAAGACCCCGCGGGGCAGGGGCGAGACTACTTCTACGAGGTGAAGATTCGGCTGTAGTTTGTACCTGTCGAAATTTGATCACCGCGGTGTCTAAATTTGAGCGCTCACAAGCATCGCTGAATGCGCCTTCGACCTCGTCGCGAAGTGCGGACAATCCGTCGATCAGCTGATGAAAGGCCTCGCTGTCGGCGGGTGTGATTTCGCGCAGCCGATCGAGCCTCGCCTGGAACGGCTGCCAGTCGCCGGCGATGTCGTCGCGCCGTGCCGCGGCAAAGACCGACTCGATCTCCCTGCGTAACTGGGTGCGCCGGCAGGAGAGTTCACGGCGCTCGCGCCCGTCCTGCTCATAGGCGAGTGCGATCTCGAGCAGCTCGTCATAGCGCATGATGATCGGAGAGAGATCGATGCCGAAGGCCTCGACGATGTGGCCCTGTCCGTTGCGGACACCGCGGCGCTGATAGGTCGGGTGGGATGTATGGGCGATCAGTCCGGCCGCCGCCAGACCGCGCAGATGATACCGCGTTGTCGAAACCGACAGGCCAAGCTGCCGCGCCAGGGCGTCGTTCGACGGCCACACCACGGGGTTGGCGTCCAAACTCTCCCAGTCTGCCGTTGGTGAGAAGCCGAACAGCTTGTCAATCATGGCGATCTTGGCCGCCTTCAAGCCCATGGCCGCCGCTGCACGTTTGGCAATCCGCAGCGCATCGACGCGTTTGATCCGTGGGCTCCTTGATCCGGCATAGCGACGTGCGGCGCGCTGCGCGTCGAGGCTCGCCTGCGTGACCTGTCGCACTCCTGCGACCGGTCTGGCCCATGAGTGGGGTGTATGGCTTTCTGTCGTGCTCAATTCGGTTTCCTCCCGAAATGGCAAAGCAGGAGCGTTCACCGAAGCGGCGTTTCGTCTTGACAGCAATTTGGGGGTTTGCGATTGTCCGGATACTGATTGACGGACAGGCAAACAGCCCGATCAAAACTACCGATCTTCTTTGAACCGGCCTTGGAAGCGCCAACTTCCGAGGTCGTTCCGTTTTTGCTCTATAGTTTCTCCATCAGACGATTTATCTGCGCCAAACGAATCAGTTTGCATCGCGGCATCCTGAGTCGCAGCGTCGAGTATGCTTGCGCGCTAAGGCGCAATCAATACTATGCGTTTTCGTGTGGTATTGGAGAGTGCTTCGCCAAGACTAGGCGCCGTACACACCCTGAAGCTTTACGAATATCTCGGGCGCGATCTCGTACTGCCGGGCCTTGCCCCGGCCGATCGACGTCCGCCCCCAGGATTCCTTTAGCAGTCCACGTGCAACAAGCGGATCTATCGCTTCCTGGGCGGCTTTTCGCGTCATTCCAGTCACTTCCGTGACGCTCGTAATGGTCAGCGCGGTGTCGGCTTTTTGCAGGCTGTAAAGCAGGTTCATCATCCCAAGCTGACGCAGACGCGAATTCGGCGTCTCATCGGGCAGGGGCTTGGACATGATCTCGTGCGTGGTCAAGGTCGCGAAAATCGTGTTGTGCCAGCGGCTCTCTAATTGGCTTGGCATCTCGTTATCTATGCGTTATCGTGCAGTATGACAAGATAGTGAAAGCGCCTCGGCCATGGCTCGAAGGATGTCTAAACGGGGGGATTTGCATGAAAAATGCGGCCATTCGCGCGCTTTCCGGCGTTTTACTCTGCGTTTCATTATACACGTTTTCATCTTCCGTAGCGCGCAGTGATGATTGGGGTTGTCAAGTTCTGCTGTGCCTGTCGAACCCAGGCGGCGCGACCGAATTCGCCGAGTGCCGCCCCCCGATCGAAAGGCTCTGGTCGCACCTTGCCAAGGGGCGATCGTTCCCGATCTGCAGCGGGGTCGGCTTCACGACGACCAGACCGCGATACGAGCCCTACTATTGCGACGCCGGCTTCCGCCTCGTCACGAAGAAAGGCGATCGCGGCCGCAGCGAAGTCGGCTGTGTTTCGACCGAGCCTGTGGTGGTTAGCAACGAAGCATGCAGGCACGATGAAAGCGGCGCAATGACGGGCAGCTGGCACGTCGAGAACGGGACGCGGGTCTGCAAAGCCTTCGTCACGGCGCGCCCTCATGTTCGTGAACAACCGCGCTATGTCGATGTGACGATCGATGGCGCCGGCCGACAGCGCGTGTGGTTCTGATCATGCCGGTGGCTTTCGTGGATCTCGCCCAGCAATGCGCGCCCCAGATCACTGTGGAGACGCTGGCCGCCATCGTGAGCGTGGAAAGCGCATTCCGGCCCTTCGCCATCCGGATCAATTCGGATCACCCGCTCGCGGATCCGCCGCGAACGCGAGCAGAAGCGATCGAGACCGCAACGATCCTCATCGCCGAGGGCGTCGACATCGATCTGGGTCTGACCGGCCTCCCCGCCCGCGATCTGCCTCGTCTTGGCCTCTCGGTCGGCGACAGCTTCGATTTCTGCATGAATCTCAAGGCCAGTGCGACCCTGCTCGATGGCTACTACCGCGTCGCCGTGGGCGACGGCGCGTCTGCCGCCGAGGCGCGCGTTGCCATGCTGCGCGCCTGGTATGGCCGTGGAGATGCTTCCATCGGTGAGATGGTCGGCTACGACACCAAAGTCCTGGCCGAGCAATCACGGCTATCGGGGCACCTCGACCGCCTGGAGATTACCGTAGTGGCGGGAGAGGGATCCGCCGCTGGCCAGGCGGACCTGGAAGGTCGCAACGCTGCCGCCAATAGCCCGCAGGCGCGGCCGAACGAGCAGGGCTCGTCGGATGCAGCGCCGCGATGGGATGTCTTCGGTTCAGGGCGGCGATCCTCCGTCCTGGTCTTTTCCAATCAACATAAGGAGTGACGATCATATGAACATGTCGGCCCGCATCAGGCCCGTCGCGACCGTCGCGACGATGGCGACTGTATTTTCCCTGGCCCTGATCGAGCCGAGTTTCGCCCAGGCCGGCGGCATCGAAAGCGTGCTTCAGAACATCGTCAACATGCTGACCGGCAACGTTGCCCGGCTGCTGGCGATCATCGCCGTCATCATCGTCGGCATCGCCTGGATGTTCGGCTATCTCGACCTGCGCAAGGCGGCCTTCGTCGTTCTGGGCATCGGCATCATCTTCGGGGCGACCGAAATCGTCGGGATGATCTCAGGAGGCTAAGGGATGGCGGAACGGATCACGCTCGAAGAAGACACGCTGTTCGTCGCCTGCACCCGTCCGGCGATGATCGGCGGCGTCACCATGGAGGCGATGGGGATCAACATGATCTTCACAACGATCCTCTTCATCCTCGCGGGATCCGTTGCCTATGCCCTTGTCGGACTGGTGTTCCACGTCATCTTCAAGGCGATCGTCAAGCACGACCACAACATGTTCCGGGTGCTGCTCGGCTGGATCGAAACGCGGGGCAGGGCTCGCAACGCCGGCTTCTGGGGCGGCTCGACACTGACCCCGTTGCGTCTCGTTCGCCGCTATGACGAAAGGGATCTCGGCCTTGCCTAGAACCACTGCCGTCAGGAGCCGCGAGCTCGAGCCCGAGACCTTCATCCCTTATGTGCGGCATGTGGACGAGCGGGTGATCGCGCTCGACTCCCGCGCCCTGGTGGTGGTGATTGCCCTTGAGGGCGTGTCATTCGAGACCGCCGACACAATCGATCTCAACGCGCTGCATCGAGACCTCAACACGCTCTACCGGAACATCGCCGACGAGCGTCTGGCACTGTGGACGCATCTCATCCGCCGCCGCGACAATGAATATCCCGACGGCAGCTTCGCCAATGCCTTCTCCAGAACCCTGAATGAGAAATACCGTGCGCGCATGATCGGCGAGGACCTGTTCCGCAACGATCTCTATGTGAGCCTCGTCTGGCATCCCGGTCGCGACGCGGCGGAGCGCGTGGTGGCGTTTCTGGCCAGCCTGCGCAAGGCAAGACGGGGTGGCGTCGAACTCGATAGGGACGCCCTCAAGAACCTCGACGACGCGATCGTCGACGTCACCGCAGGCCTCAAGCGCTTCAATCCCAGGGTGTTGACGCTCCAGGACCGTGACGGTCTGGTTTTCTCCGAACCCAGCGAGGTCTTGCACCAGCTGGTCGGCGGACGCCGCGAGGCAGTGCCGCTGACCGAAGGCCGCATCTCATCGGCGATCTATTCTGATCGGGTAATAGTCGGCAGGGAGACGGTCGAGATTCGGCACGAGGGATCGAGCCGCTATGCCGGCATGTTCGGCTTCAAGGAATATCCTGCGCGGACGCGATCGGGCATGTTCGATGGCCTGCTCACCGTGCCCTACGAGCTGATCCTGACCCAGAGTTTCTCGTTCCTGTCCAAGGCTGACGCCAAGACTGTCATGGGACGCAAGCAGAACCAGATGGTCAGCGCCGGCGACAAGGCAGGCTCGCAGCTCGAGGAGCTCGACGATGCTCTCGACGATCTGGAATCGAACCGCTTCGTGCTCGGCGACCATCATCTAACGCTGACGGTCTTTGCGGATAGTGTGAAGGCGCTGACCGACAATCTGGCGAAGAGCCGGACGCATCTGACCAATGGGGGCGCCGTCGTCGCGCGTGAGGATCTCGGCCTGGAAGCCGCATGGTGGGCGCAGCTGCCGGGCAATTTCCGATATCGCGTTCGCTCCGGCGCCATAACCTCGAAAAACTTCGCCGCCTTCTCGCCCTTCCATTCCTATCCCGTCGGTCAGCGCGACGGCAATGAATGGGGACCGGCGGTCGCCATGCTGAAGACCGCCTCGGGGTCTCCGCTTTATTTCAATCTGCACTATGGCGATCTCGGCAACACCTTCATCGGCGGCCCCTCCGGATCAGGCAAGACCGTGCTTCTGAACTTCCTCCTGTCCCAGACCGAGAAGTTCGATGCCCATATCGTCTTCTTCGACAAGGATCGTGGCGCCGATCTTTTCGTCCGCGCCGCCGGGGGAACCTATCTGCCGCTGCACAATGGCCGACCCACAGGCTGCGCACCGCTCAAGGGCATGGAGCTCACGCCCGAGAACCGGGTGTTTCTTGCCCAGTGGGTGACCAAGCTGGTCAGCTCGAAATCCCACGAAATCTCGGTTGCGGAGACCCGCGACATCGCTGGCGGGATCGACGGGCTTGCCGACCTGCCCGTCGAGCAGCGCACTATTGGAGCGCTCCGTACCTTCCTCAACAATACAGATCCGGAAGGCGTCGCAGCACGGCTACGCCGCTGGGAGAGGGGAGGGCCGCTCGGCTGGGTCTTCGACAATGACAGCGACGAGATCGGTATCGGCGCAAAATTCCTCGGCTACGACATGACCGACTTCCTCGACAATGAGGAAATCCGCACGCCGCTGATGGCCTATCTCTTCCATCGCGTCGAGCAACTGATCGACGGCCGCCGGATCATCATCGTCATCGATGAGTTCTGGAAGGCGCTCGCCGACGAAGGCTTTCGGGATCTCGCCCAGAACAAGCTCAAAACGATCCGCAAACAGAACGGGCTGATGCTGTTTGCGACGCAAAGCCCGCGCGACGCGATTAATTCCCCGATCGCTCATACCATCATCGAACAGTGCCCGACGCAGGTGTTCATGCCGAACTCGCGCGGCAGCCGGGCTGACTATGTCGACGGCTTCAAGCTCACCGAACGGGAATACGAGTTGATCGCACGTGAGCTCTCCAATGAGAGCCGCCGCTTCATCGTCAAGCAGGGGCACAACAGCGTGGTAGCCGAGCTCAATCTCGGCGGTTTCGACGACGAGCTCGCAATTCTCTCCGGCCGCACGGCCAATGTCGAGCTTGCCGACACGATCCGCGCCCAGACGGGCGACGATCCGGAAGCCTGGCTTCCGCTTTTCCAGCAGCAAAGGAGTGCAGGCTGATGCGCACACGCAAAGCGATCCTGGCGGCCGCTGCCGCTCTTGCCCTGTCGACGACCATGTCGCTCGCTCAGGGCATTCCGGTCATCGACAAGACGGCTATCCTGCGCTGGGCGAGCCAGCTCGAGGCGATGAAAGAGCAGTTCGACGCGCTCAATCAGCAGATTGCGCAGGCCGAGCAGCTCTATGGCTCGCTGAACAAGCTAACGAACATGGCGGACGTGGCCTCGCTACTGAACCAGCCGGAGATCCGCAAGGCGCTGCCACAGGACTTTGCCGCGATCGAGAGTTTGCTGAGCGGCAATGGCTCGGGTGTGTTCGGGGATTCAGCCTCGCGGTTCCTCGAAAGCAATTCGACCTATCAGACCTCAGCCAACGATTTCTATGCACAGGAACTGGCCCGTATCCAGAACCGCAATGCCGGCCAGATGTCGCTTGGCCAGCAGATCTATGACGCAGCGACCAAGCGCATCGATGGCATCGACCAGTTGCGCCAACAGATCAGCTCCGCAAGCGACGCCAAGGACGTAGCCGATCTGCAGGCGCGGCTTCAAGCCGAGAGCGCCTTCCTGCAAACCGATCTTCTGCGCATGCAGGGCCTGCAGATGGTGCAGGCAGCGCAGGCCCAGGTCGAGGAGCAGCGCAAGGCTGAGGATTGGCGCAAGCGCATCGACACCATGAACACGGCGCTCGGCCAATGAGGCAGCCGGCGGCGCTACTTCTCATGGCAATGCTTGCGGCCTGCTCTGAGCCGCCGCGTGAGACCGTTATCACGGTGAGCGAATTTCTTGCCGACGACAGCTTGCGCGCCGAGCATCTCGAGAAATGCCGCGACAACCCGGGCACGCTGGATGAGACCGCCAATTGCCGCAACGCCGAGGAAGCCGAGGGCAAGGCACGGCTCGAGCGCATGAACAGGGCGCTTGGGGGATAGCGCCATGTACACCGTCTTCGATTTTCTCGACAGCCAGTTCACGACGCCGCTCCAGAACTTCATCAGTTCCGGCACGAGCGGCATCAGCGCCTGGGTGACGGGGCCATTGACGGTGGCGCTGACGCTTTATGTCATTCTCTACGGCTTCCTCATCCTGCGCGGCTCCGTGCAGGAACCGATCATGGATTTTGCGTTCCGCGCGATGAAGCTCGCCATCATTCTGATGCTGGTGAGGAATGCCGGCGAATATCAGAGCTATGTGACCGATGTTTTCTTCGAGACGCTTCCGCGTGAAGTGTCCGAGGCGCTCAATACCGGTGGCGCACCGAGCGCCTCGACCTTCGACTCGCTCCTCGACAAGGGCCAGAAGTCGGCAAACGACATCTGGGCGCAGTCGGCCTGGCCGGTCGATCCGCTGACCAGCTTCGCCGGCCTGGTCGTGGTCTTCGTCACCTTCATCGTCGCCTCGATCGGCTATGTTGTCTCGCTCTATGCCCGCGTGGCGCTCGCGATCGTGCTAGCCATCGGCCCGCTCTTCATCGCGCTCGCAATGTTCCAGTCGACCCGCCGCTTCACCGAGGCGTGGATCGGGCAGCTTGCGAATTTCGTGATCCTGCAAGTGCTGGTCGTGGCGGTCGGCTCGCTGCTGGTCACGAGCTTTGCCACCATGTTCACCACGGTCGAGGCCTATAGCGACGTGCTGATGCGGCCGATCGCCGTTGGCGCCATCGGCCTCGCCTCGCTCTATGTCTTTTATCAGTTGCCCAGCATCGCCTCGGCGCTCGCTTCCGGCGGTGCGTCTTTGACCTACGGTTTTGCCGCCGGCCGTGACGCGCATCAGAGCACGGTCACGCGCAGCATTGGCTGGGGCTGGCGCAAGCTGACGGGCAGGGGCCGCGAGCCCAGCGAAAACAAGGGGAGATAAGGCGTGCCTGTAGTTCGAGTTCTGACATTGGTGGGCATGCTGGCCGTTCTTTCCGGCTGCGCGACGCTGAGCTATCCGCTTCCCAAATGCGACGGCTACGCCAAGCGCCCGCTCAATCGCTCCATGTGGGAATGGGAGGGGACGAAGCAGCCCGCAGCCAACCAGCATTCCGCGCTCGATGCCGTTGAAAAAGGCGAGGCGGCGCTTGCATCGGAGCGGGAAGAGCAAGCCCCGGTTCAGACCGCCTTTGCCCAGTTCGATGAGGCCGGATCGCACCGCGGCTGCCAGGTAGGGTAGGGGCATGGTGACCAACGACAGTCTCAAGGATTATTTCGACAAGGCGCGCCGTTTCGACCAGGACCGGATGGTTTCGGCCGAGCGTTCGAGGCGACTCGCCTGGTTCGTCGCCGCAGTCGCCAGCGTGTTGGCCTGCATATCGATCGCCGCCGTCGTGGCGCTGACGCCGCTCAAGACCGTCGAGCCTTTCGTCATCCGCGTCGATAATTCGACTGGCATTGTCGACGTCGTCTCGGCCCTTTCCTCGACAGCCGGTAGCTATGACGAGGAAGTCACCAAGTATTTCGCGGCACACTATGTCCGTGCCCGCGAAGGCTATGTGTGGTCGGAGGCCGAGGAGAATTTTCGCACTGCCTCATTGATGTCCAATGCCGCCGAGCAGCAGCGTTTTGCCGCCGCCTATCGCGGCAGCAATCCGGAATCACCGCAGAACATCTATGGTCGATCGTCGACATCGAAGATCGCCATTAAGTCGATCTCGCTGATCAACGCCAATGCCGTGTCGGTTCGCTACACGCGTACCATCACGCGCGGCGGCGACGTGCGCACCACCCATTGGGTGGCGACGATCACCTATTCCTACGCCAATGCCCCGATTTCCTCGAGCGACCGGCTGGTGAACCCGCTTGGGTTCGTCGTGAGCGAGTACCGGGCCGATCCGGAGGCTTTCTGATTGAAGAAACTGACCATCCTGGCAGCCGCCGTGGCTGCGATCCTGATGCCATTGCCCGCGCATACGCTGGAAATTCCGGCAAGCGCACAGCAGGACAATCGCGTCCGCTTCGTCAACTACCAGCCCTACAACATCACCCGTATCGTCGGCACGATCCGCTCGTCGGTGCAGGTCGAATTTGCGCCGGATGAAGAAATCGCCCATGTCGCCCTCGGCAACACCGTCGCCTGGGAAGTTGCGCCGGCCGGCCACATCCTGTTCCTCAAGCCCCGCGAGAACCAGCCGGCAACGAACATCTCCGTCGTCACCACGCGGCGCGACGGGTCCAAGCGCAGCTATCAGATGGAGCTCGTTGTCCGTGACGGGTCGGTGGATGCCGGCCAGAATACCTATTTCTACGTGAAATATCGCTATCCCGCCGATGAAGCCGAGCGGCGGCGGCTTGAAGAGGAGGCGCGGAAGCGGGCGGCCGAGGCCGGCTATGCCGATCAGGTGCTGGGAATCCACGAGCAATACGGTCCGCGAAACTGGCGTTATTCCGCGCAAGGGTCGGCGGCGATCGAGCCGCAGGCGGTCTATGATAATGGCAAGGTCACGACCTTCGCCTTCTCCGGCAACCAGGAAATGCCGGCCATCTACATCGAGAACTCGGATGGTACCGAAAGCTTGGTCCCCAAGACGGTGCAGGGCGATCTCGTTCTCGTCCATGCGATCAGCCGCAAGTTCATCCTGCGCCGCGGCTCCGACACGCTCTGCATCTTCAACGAAGCCTATTCGCCGGCCGGCGTCGATGCCGGCACCAACACCACCTCGCCCTCGGTCGAACGCGTGGTCAAGGTGCCGGCGGCTGGCCAGTAAGGGGGGAGACGATGTCCGACACAACGACAGAGACGACGATCCCGGGCGAACGGGCGCAGACGACGACGGCCCGCAAGGCAGACAAGAACCCGCTCATGAAGCGGGGGGCGGTCGTCTTGGCGGTCGTAGCCTTCATGGGCTTCGCCATGTGGTCGATGCGACAGGCGCCCAGGGAGGAGGCTGATCAACCGGGCACAGGCGTCATCCGACAAACCACGGAATTCGAGCCTGCACGCGCCGAGCCGGAACCCGTCGTGCTTCCCATGCCGGCAGTCACTCTGCCGATGCCGTCATTGGCCACGCCGGAGACGCCGCCTGTCGACGAACTTCTCGAGGCGGCACGGCGCGCCCCGGTCATGGCCTTCGGTGGCGGACAAACAGGAACCGGCAATCGAACAACCGCCGGCGCGGCGGCCACCACCGACTCCAGCTTCCTTCCGGTCGATGGTCTTCTGGGCGGCGGTCAACAGGGCGAGAAAGAGGATCAGCGCTTCAATCGCATGCTGACGCCAACCGTACTGGAGGGCTCCAAGGCTGGCCATCTCGGCAATCGCAACTTCATCGTCGCCATGGGCACGTCGATCCCCTGCGCATTGGAAACCGCCTTGTCTTCGGACCAGCCCGGCTTCACGAGCTGCGTCATCACCCGCGACGTCCTTTCCGATAATGGCCGGGTGGTGCTGATGGAGAAAGGCACCCAGGTCGTCGGCGAATATCGCGGCGGCTTGCGACGTGGCCAGAGCCGGCTGTTCGTGCTGTGGAACCGGGCCAAGACCCCGACCGGCGTCATCATCACGCTCGCCTCTCCCGCGACCGACGCGATCGGGAGGGCCGGGTTCGACGGCTATGTCGATACACATTGGTGGGAGCGCTTTGGCAGCGCGCTGCTGCTGTCCGTTGTCGGCGATGTCGCGACCTGGGCGGGTCAGGAACTGCAGCAGAGCGATGTCCAGGCACAGGGTACGACAAGCGCGGGCAAGGATGCCACGGCCATCGCGGTCGAGCAGTCGATCAATATTCCGCCGACGCTGATGAAGCATCAGGGGTCTCTGGTGTCGATATTCGTCGCACGAGATCTCGATTTCTCCAGCATCTATGGCCTGCGCGTCACCGAGCCACGCAATACGATCTACGACCGGGCGGTAATGGGCGACTTCTATCCGCGTTCGGATCTGGTAACGAAGTAGGGCAGGGATGGCGGAAAACTCCGATGCCGGCGTCGTCCGCCAACTGCTCCTGCCGCTCGAACCATTCCTCAAGGACGAGCGCCTCTATGAGGTGGTCATCAATCGGCCGGGAGAGGTGCTCACGGAAGGAAGAACCGGCTGGGAGCGGCACGAGCTGCCGGATCTGTCGTTCGACAAGCTGATGCGACTGGCGCGGGCCGTCGCCAGCTTTTCCAATCAGGGGATCGACGAGACCCGCCCGTTGCTCTCGGCGACCCTTCCGGACGAAGAACGCATCCAGATCGTGATCCCACCGGCGACGAGGCGCGATACGGTGTCGATCACCATTCGCAAGCCGTCCTCGGTATCTCTCTCCATGGCGAACATGGAAGCAGGCGGCTTGTTCGAGAATGCTGTGCCGAGCGCTTACAATGCGCCGACGAACGATCCGCTCCTCGAAGCATATCGCGGCGGGCAATACCGGACATTCCTCGAAGCTGCGGTTATGGCGCGCAAGAACATCATCATCTCCGGTGCGACGGGCTCGGGGAAGACCACGCTGTCAAAGGCCCTGATCCGACACATTCCGGAAGACGAGCGGTTGATCAGCATCGAGGACACGCCCGAGTTGATCATTCCGCAGCTCAATCACGTGCGGCTGTTCTATTCCAAAGGAGGACAGGGGCTCGCAAAGCTGGGCGCCAAGGACCTGCTGGAAGCCTGCCTGCGCATGCGGCCCGATCGTGTCCTGCTGCAGGAGCTCCGGGACGGCACTGCCTTCTACTACATCCGCAACATCAATTCGGGGCATCCCGGCTCGATCACCACGGTGCATGCGGATTCCCCGAGCCTAGCCTTCGAGCAGCTGACGCTGCTGATCAAGGAATCCGAAGGCGGGCAGGATCTCAAGCGCGACGACATCCGCAACCTGCTCAAGATCTCGATCGACATCATCGTCCAGTGCAAGCGCATCGGCGGCCGGTTCAGGGTGACGGAGATCTATTTTGCAGATCACGACAGATCCTAGCTTTAAGAAGTCACGCCATGCTTGCCGGACCGTCAAATCTTCCGCTCGCGCCAGTTCGATCACACGTTCGCGGCTCGACTTGCTGGCATGGGTGTCCGGGATGTCGGGCAGCGGACCGTCGGGATCGAAGGCGGAGGCTTCGTGCCCGATGGCGATCGACAGCGAGGCGATGGCGCTTTCGTAGTGGACGAGGCTGTCGAGCTTCGCGCGCCGCTCGCGCGCCTCCTCCGCCGTATCCGCTACCAACACGAACGCACCAGGCAATATCTTGATGCTGTCGCGCGAGCGCCCTGCCCGCTCGGCACGGCCCTTGACGTCTGCGAAGAAAGCCTTGCCAGCTTCGAGCGTTGGCGTGGCGGCGAACACCACTTCTGCTGTTTCGGCCGCCAATTGGCGGCCCGGCTCCGAAGCGCCCGCCTGAACGATCACCGGCCAACCCTGCGGCGGGCGAGCGACGTTCAAGGGACCTCGAACTGACAGGTGCTCGCCCTTGTGATCGAGCACATGCATGCACTCCGGATCGAAGAAGATGCCCTGCTCAGCATCGCGCACGAAGGCGTCGTCGGCGAAGGAATCCCACAGGCCGGTGACGACATCATAGAACTCGCGTGCCCGCCGGTAGCGCGCAGCGTGATCGACATGGTCGCTGAGCCCGAAATTCAGCGCGGAATCGGGATTGGCGGTCGTGACGATGTTCCAGCCGGCGCGCCCGCCGCTGATATGGTCGAGCGAGGCGAAACGCCGGGCGACGTGGTAGGGCTCGTCGAACGTGGTCGACGCGGTCGCGACCAGACCGATCCGCTCGGTGGCGCCGGCCAAGGCCGACAGCAGCGTGAACGGCTCGAACGAAGTGACCGTGTGGCTCCGCTTCAGCGCCTCCACCGGCATGTTTAGCACGGCAAGATGATCGGCCATGAAGAAGGCGTCGAACTTTGCGGCTTCCAGCTTCTGCGCGAGTTGCCGCAGACGCGGGAAGTTGAAGTTCGCATCCGGCCACGCTCCCGGATAACGCCAGGCACCGGTGTGAAGGCTCACCGGCCGCATGAACGCCCCAAGATGTAGTTTGCGATCCTTCGCCATGATCTACTCCAGAGCGGCGATCGGCAGAATTCGCCCCGTTCGCCGAGACGCCCTGTAAGATGGTGGCCTGCGGCTTGGATGCAGAGGAATGAGCTGCTCAAATTCCGCTCACCGGTAGTATTCTGTATCGCCTGACGCCGCGAGGATGCTTTTCGAGCATCCTTCGAACTCTGCTTCGGCCGTCCCTGCGGTTAGTAATTCTCGCTCCACGGACGAAGATCCAGTTCCTGCGACCAGGCGCTGCGATGCTGATGATGCAGGAACCAGTAGGCGTCGGCGATCGCATCGATACCGAGAAGCCCGTCTGGACCTCTGGCTTCCTTGAGCGTCGTCAACTTCGAGAGCAGTCGCTCGCCCTCGATGCCGCCGTCGATCACGACATGAGCTACATGGACGCCCTGAGGCCCGAATTCACGCGCCAGGGACTGTGAGAGGTTGCGCAGAGCGCCTTTGGCAGCGCTGAACGCCGCAAAATTCGCCTTGCCGCGAAGGCTGCCACTGGCACCTGTGAAGAACAGGCTGCGGTTCTCATCAATGGGCGAGCCTGTGTTCACGTGTTCCAGCAAGGCAGGCAACGCCGCACGCGCCAGATTGTATCCTCCGAGCGCATGCTCTCGCCAGTGTATCTCGAAGTCCTCTTCCGGCATTTCGAGAAACGGTGTTGGCCGATTGCTGCCAGCGTTATGAACGGCAACAACAAGGGCACCGAGCGATCGCGCGGCCTTGACGAATCCCTGAACGTCGTGCGGCTTCGAAACATCGCCTAGAACGGCTTCGACCGTGATGTTCGCGGCCTGCAAAGCGTCGCGCGTTGCCAACAGCTTTTCAGCGCTGCGGCCTGCGATAACGATAGGATGTCCTTCGCGACCGAAACGACGCGCAATGGCTGCACCGAGTCCCTGAACGGAACCGACGCCGGCGATGAGCACGCTTCCTTTTGACGGTGTCTCGATTTTTCCGATCATAGCATGTCTTCCTGTCTATCGATGAATGGATGTAGCTTCATGCCCTATCGGCATCGGCATCATGTGCCGGCGACACGCACGATCAACTTGCCGAAGTTCCGGCCTTCAAGCAGGCCGATGAAGGCGTTTGGAGCGTTGTCGAGTCCGTCCACGAAATCCTCCCGGTAACGAAGCCGTCCCGAAGCGATCCACTCGGCAACGTCATGGTAGAAGGCCGGTCGCTGATCGACGAATTCTCGCTGGATGAAGCCGCGCACGAGCAGGCTTTTGCTCAGGATGGCGCGCATCAGAGGCGGAAGCCGGTCAGGTCCGGGGAAGCTGTCGCCGGCATGGTTGTACTGTGCGATCAGGCCGCAGACCGGAATGCGGGCGAACTCGTTAACGAGCGGGAACACTGCGTCCCACACCTTTCCGCCGACATTCTCGAAATAGACGTCGATCCCGTCGGGGCAAACCGCTGCAAGTTGGGCCTCGAAATCCTGAGCATGATGATCGACCACAGCGTCGAACCCCAGCTCGTCGCGCACGAATGCGCACTTGTCCGGTCCGCCCGCGATGCCGACCACGCGCGCACCCTTGATCTTCGCGATCTGGCCGACGACGGACCCGACCGCGCCGCTGGCGGCGGCGACCACGACGGTTTCACCGGGCTTGGGCTGGCCGATGGTCAGCAAACCGGAATAGGCGGTGAACCCGGGCATGCCCAGAACGCCGAGCGCCGTCGTGACCGGTGCCTGCGAGGGATCGAGTTTGCGAAGATCGCCGCCGTCCGACACGGCGTAACTTTGCCACCCGGAATGCGAAAGCACGACATCGCCCGGCTCGAAATCCTGATGCCGCGACAATACGACCTCCGCGACTGTACCACCTTCCATCAAGTCGCCGACTTCGACCGGTCTGGCATAGGACCTGGCCGCGCTCATTCGTCCGCGCATATAGGGGTCGAGCGACAGATAGAGCACACGCAACAGAACCTGCCCCTTCGAGAGGGCCGGGATAGTTGCGTCCTCGGTGCGGAAATTCTCCGCCGTCGGAGCACCGTTTGGTCTCGACGCAAGCAGAATACGGCGATTGGTCTTGCTGGAAGATGGCATGTGACGTCTGCTCCCGAATTGTTCAACACGATGCATCCCCACGTTACCCGACGGAAATCCGATGCCATCTGTCGTCAGTCTGGCGACCGGGAGGCAAGATGCGAGGCCCGCCTGGGCTACCAGCGTGGCTTGCCGTCTGCCAATTGAAGCTCACCCCTGCCAAAGGAGAAGTTCTCGTTGGGTACAGGGATGAGCGCGACGAACACGTCGTCAGGCGATACCCCAACGGCCTCTACGACCAGTCGGTTGATCGCGGCGACCAGCTTGCTCTTGTCCTCAATGGGACGGTGAGCACCAACCAGAACTGTAATTATCATTGCGCTAGCGGGATCGCGCTTCATGTCCATGAAGGTCGGGGACAGGAAAAGCTCATCCTCGCCATGCTCGCTCAGGACGATGAACCGGTCGTCTTCCGGTATGCCTAGCCCTTCGACCAGTGACCGATTGAGCGCATCCGCAAGCGCCCTCTTCTCTTGCCGGCTGAACCTGCCGGCTGGAATGTGTGCTTCAAAAACCGGCATCATGACCTCTTCATTTGCGCAATTTGGGAGTATATGCTCCTATTTTCTGTAAGCAAGCCTGACCATTCGAGTGACGCACATGCCAAGGCTCGGGCTGTTGATGCAGGATCTAGACCGGCGAGGGCCATTGGCTGCCCGAAATATAAAGGCACAGTGATTGCAGTCAGGTGATAAAGAAGCGGCGAGCGCATGCAACTGCCAAACCTTGCGCATGGCCGCGAGGTATACGACGGCGGTCTACGATAAGGCTTTGTCGCCCTCCGGACTGCGCGTTACCCAGTTCACGATCCTGTACAGGCTCCGGCAACGGGGACCGATGGAGGTCAAGCCGCTCGCCGCGTCGATGGCGATGGATCGCACGACGCTGGCTGCCAATCTTAAACCGCTGGAGCGCGACGGCCTGGTACGGTTGACGGTGAACCCGTCCGATCGCCGAGCGCGCCTGATCGAGATAACCGAAGATGGAGCGGGGCGTGTTGAAACCTGCGTGCCACTGTGGCGCGCGGCTCAGAAGAGCTTCGAACAGAGTTACGGCGCCGCCAAGGCTGCGACGATGCGCAGCCTCATGGCGGATGTGCTCAAGACGGGTCTGGAGCCTTGGGCTGAATGACCAACTCGCCGCGAAAGGTCCTAGCGAAACCCATCGCGCTTCGATGAGAAATTGGAGGGACGGCAATCGATGACTTTGCTCTATCTGGAAGATTTTGCGGCAGGTCAGGTGTTCAAGGCCGGTCCCCTGCGCATCGGGGAAGACGATATCCGGGCGTTCGCTGGCGTCTACGACCCGCAGCCGTTTCATCTCGATGACGAAGCCGCGCGCACCAGCATCTTTGGTGGTCTGGCGGCAAGCGGCTGGCACACGGCGGCGATAACGATGCGTCTTCTGGTCGGCAGCGCATTCAAGCCCGCCGGCGGCATTATCGGTGCCGGATTCGAGGAGCTGCGATGGCCACGGCCGGTTCGACCGGGCGACGAACTGCGCATTGAGAGCGAAGTGCTGGAAGTGCGGCCCTCGAAGACAAAACCGACGCAAGGCATGATAAAGGCGAGAACGACAACGCTCAATCAGAATGGCGAGGCCGTTCAGGTTTCAGTCGACAATCTCGTCGTACAGAGGAAGCCGCCGGCAGGTTAGGGAGTACGCACCGGCCGCACGAGCGATCGGGGAAGGCCCTGTATCAGAAGGGCCGAATTTTCGACGAAAGGGTTCAGATATGAGTGTCAGGCCGCAGAATGTCATTGCGGACAACCAGCAGCGGCGGGATGGGCTTGGACAGCTTTCCGCTCTTCTCGAACAGGGCAAGCAGCCCCCAATCGGCCACACGCTCGATTTTCAGTTGGTGGCTGTCGAGCGAGGACGGGCGGTCTTTGAAGGCAAGCCGTCGACGGCGGTCTACAACCCGATCGGCTCTGTTCACGGCGGCTACGCGGCGACCTTGCTCGATAGCGCCTGCGGCTGTGCGGTCCATTCGAGCCTATCAGCAGAACAGGGCTACACGACGCTTGAGTTGAAGGTCGCCTACCATCGTGGACTGACGGACGAAAGCGGTCCTGTACGAGCTGAGGGGAAAGTGGTCTCGCTCGGACGTCGTGTCGCCTTTGCAGAAGCCACGCTTGTCGACGCTGCCGGCCGTCTTTGCGCATCAGCGACGTCGACCTTGCTCGTCTCCGATGTCGAGCGACCTGGCACGTGACAGATTGGCCTTATCGGAACCACGCGCCTGATCGGACGGCGGCCAGGATCGTCAGCCCGTAGACCACCATTCCCAAAGCGATCGCCGCGAAAAGCCATTCCAGCGATCCGGTCAGCCTGAGCGCGATCCAGCCCCCGCCGAGCGCTATTGCGATGCGCAGAAAGCCACCGGAGAGCGGCCAGAACAACCGCGCCGCGCCCTGCGAGGCAAAATAGAGCGACAATCCCAAGCCGAAGAACCCATAGGCCGGTCCGACGATGCGCAGATAGGCGGTTCCGGTTTCGATCATTGCTGCCTCAGTGCTGAACAGCCCCAGCCACTGTTCGGGCCAGATGGCAGCGGCGATGCCGATCGCCTCGGTCAGAACAAAAGCCAATGCCCCCCCCGTCAGGGCGATCCTGAGCGCGCGTTCCGGCTTTCCGGCTCCTATGTTCGCGCCGACCAGCGCGACCAGCGGTGCCCCGATGCCGAAGATGAGCGGAATGAGCAGATATTCGAGGCGGGCTCCGGTGCCGTATCCAGCCACGGCCCCGACGCCGGCGACGGTCGCGACCAGCGCGGTTGTTCCTCCGATGACGACATTCGTCTGAATCGAACTGATCGCGGAAAAGGCGCCGACACGCATGATGCTCGTAGTGGCGGCCTTCTGAAGCCTGACCCAGCGGAATCGAACGGAGCTGCGGCCGCCCAGGATGTACCAGGCGGTCGCCACAGTCGCCGCAACGTAAAACAACACCAGAGCAACGCCCCCGCCGGCGATGCCGAGCGCAGGAATCGGACCAAAGCCGAAAATCAACAGCGGTGAGACCGGGACGAGGAAGAGGACACCGACGCAGATGACAATAGCGGGAAATAGCATGTTTCCGGTGCCACGGATGACGCTGGCAAGACCGTTCATGAGCCAGATGAAGATGCTGCCGGCGAAGACGACGTTCGAGTAGATCAGCGCGGCCTCGAGCTCCGCGCCCTCACCTCCCATCAGCCGGTAGATCTGCTCGCCGAACACGAGAAAGATGAACGAGAAGAACAGGCCCAGAACGATGTTGATGACGACCGCGTGAAGGACGAGCGCATCGGCATCCTGCCTTCTCCCACCGCCGAGCGCCCGCGCCACTGCGGAAGAGATTCCGCCGCCGACCGCTCCACCCGATATCATCGTCATCAACATGACGGGCGGGAACACCAGCGCCATGCCCGCGAGCTCCGCGGTACCGAGCTTTGCGACAAACCACGTTTCGATCAGCCCGGTGGATGCCTGGGCGACCATGATCAGAACGTTCGGCCACGCCATGCTGAGAAGCAGCGGAAGAACAGGAGCATCAAGAAGGCGTTGCGTACGCGCGTCTATCCGGTGCTCAGCAATGGCCGCAACGGTATCTGTCACGATGCGCCTTTACTGATCCGGAGAAAGGCGGTCGGTTCCGGAACCGATCCAGGCGCGTGTCTGCTCCAGCATTTCATCGGAAAGCTCAGGATCGTCGATGGCGCGCGCAAGGATCACGGCCCCCACCATCGCCGCCCAAGTCGCGATGGCCGCACGCCGTTTGTCGGCATCGTTCGGCCCGGGGACCGCCGCGCTCAGTCTGTCGATCTGCGCACGGAACCCTTCGGTGATCGCTGCCCGTGCCGCCGGGCTTTGATGGCGGGTCTCGGCGACAAGCGCAGCCGTGGGGCAGCCGTGGGCAGGATCGTCGCGATGTTCGGGCGAAAGATACCTGTCGATATAGGCATCGAGATCGAACTTGCGGTCGGTGCGTGGCGTGAGGCCGTGCGCGAGAGTCTGGGCGACCAGATCGTCCTTGGATTCGAAATGGCCGTAGAAGCCTCCATGGGTGAGGCCGGCCGCCTTCATGACCTCGGCGACCGTGACGGCCTCGAAGCCTTTTTCGCGAAACAGTTGGCTGGCCGAATCCAGTATCCGGCGGTGGTTCTCCGCCATCTGCTCTCGACTGACCTTCATCCTTCGTCTCCAGCTTGCGAGGCGGATGCGAACGCATCCTACAATCATGACAATTGTCATGTATATAGGTGAAGCGCCAAGACAGGCAACAGGGAAATCCCGGAGCGGAGCTGCTGTCAGTTCCGTGCACATGAATGGCGGCCCATCCGGCCGTGCGCCGAACCTGCCTTGAGCGAGGACAAGAGACGGAGTGAAGCAGGAATGAACAAAGCCGATCACGAAACGGGCAATAGCGATGAAACTCCCGCCACCGAACAGTCGATGAAGATCGCCGTCGTTCTGCGCTCGGACCTCGAGCCATGGCAGAGACTGAACGTCGCCGCTTTTACGATCAGCGGCGTCGCGAGCCAGGCCGACGCCGTCGGCGAGGACTATTTCGATGCAACGGGCAATCGCTACCTCCCGATGTTCAAGGACCCGGTCCTCGTCTTCGGCGCTAGTCCCGAAGAGATTGGCCGCACCATTGAGCGCGCGCGCAGCCGGGATGTTCCGTTCGCCATCTTTACCCGGGATCTCTTTGGCACCTTCAACGATGTCGATAACCGCGCCGCCGTCGCGGCCGTGTCCGCCGACGCCCTCGAAGTCATTGGACTGGCGTTCCGGGCGGACCGCAAGATCGCTGACAAGATCCTGAAGGGGTTGAAGCTTGCTCTTTAGGACGATGGGCCGGTCGAGCCACAATCGTTGACCGCGAAAAAGCGCTTGTTTCCAGCAGCAGTTTTCCACAGCGTTGACATAATCATGATGTCGGTCATACGTTGGCGTAATGATGATATATGTCATCATTGGACTAAATGGCGAAGGATGACCCCCTCATGATTTTCGGTCTCGCCGCGCACGATCTGCTGGCCTGGGCTCTGGCGATATTCTTTTTCGTGGGCGCGATCGGCAACTGGATCGCTCCCGCGAACGTACGGGCGGAATATGCCCGGTGGGGCTATCCGGACTGGTTCCATTACGTAACGGCGGTCCTCGAGCTGGTCGTGGCGGTTCTTCTGATTTTTGCCTCGACGCGGGTCTGGGGCGTTGGACTTGGCATTGCCGTCATGCTGGCTGCGATCGCGACGCTGCTGATCCACAAGGAATACAGGCATGCGCTGCTGCCGACTTCGGCGCTGCTTTTTCTGGCACTCCAGGGCTATCTGTCGTTCTGAACCGCAGCACGGGCGGCAAGCCGCATCGCGCGAACACCTGCCCAAGACCCGTTGACCGTCAGAGTTCATCTTTGCCGTAGGTTCTTCCCACGGCAGGCCTGAACGATTGCCGATCGACAGATCAGGCCGGCGCTACCCGTCGGAATCGTCGCCCCCTGCCATTGACATTGAGATGATGGCGATCATATTTAGCATCAATGATGACAATCATCATGAATAATAATCCGACAGCGAGAGCAGTATCGTGACCGACACATCTTCAGTCCTCATCACCGGCGCATCGTCCGGCATTGGTGCAACCTATGCCGAACGCTTTGCGCGACGCGGCCACGATCTTGTCCTCGTCGCAAGAGACAAGGCGCGCCTCAATGCTCTTTCCGCGCGGCTGCGCGACGAGACCGGCGTTGCCGTCGAGATCGTCGTCGCAGACCTGACCGATCCTGACGATCTCGGCCTGGTGGCAAAGCGCGTGAGCGATGATCGCAAGATCGGAGTTCTCGTGAACAACGCCGGGGCGGGCCTTGCCGGTGCTTTCGAGCGCCAGGCAATCGCCGACGTGGAACGGCTCGTCTCACTCAACACGACCGCTCTCCTGCGCCTTTCCCATGCGGCGGCCGGCAATTTCGTGGCGGCCGGCCAGGGAACCATCGTCAACATCTCGTCGGTGGTGGGGCTTGTGCCCGAGTTCGGCCAGAGCGTCTACGGCGCGACAAAGGCGTTCGTCCTCTATCTTTCGCAGGGACTCGCCCTCGAGCTCGGCCCGAAGGGCGTCTATGTGCAGGCCGTGCTTCCTGCGGCAACGCGCACCGAGATCTGGGAGCGCTCCGGCGCCGATCCGGAGAAGGTTCCCCCGCTGATGGACGTTGGCGAACTGGTGGATGCCGCGCTCGTGGGTTTCGATCGTCGTGAGCCGATCACCATCCCGGCCCTTCACGAGGGCGCGCATTGGGATGCCTATCAGGCCGCGCGGCTGGTCATGATCCAGGGGTTCGGGCAGACGCAACCTGCCGAACGCTACAGGATCGCAGGATAGCAACCAGTCTGTGCCAAGCTGGGATACGGGAGAACAGGTCAATGACGTTCAAGGCTCTTTTGGCAACGCGGGATAGCGAGAAGCTTTCCGTCAATCTCGTCGACTTCGAAGAAAACGATCTCATGCCAGGCGATGTCACGGTCGCCGTCGACTACTCGACCGTAAACTACAAGGATGGAATGGCCCTGACCGGCCGTGCGCCGATCATTCAGAAGTTTCCGTTGATCCCTGGCGTCGACCTTTCGGGAACCGTGGAAGCATCCTCCTATCCCGGCATCGAGGTCGGCGACCGGGTCGTCGCCAATAGCTGGGGCCTGGGCCAGACCCACCATGGCGGCTACGCCCGTAAGGCGCGGCTGAGCGGCGACTGGCTCGTCAAGCTTCCCGAGCCGTTCTCGACGAAAGACGCCATGGCGATCGGCACGGCCGGCTACACGGCCATGCTCTCGGTCTTGGCGCTTGAACACGGCGGCATCACGCCGGACCGCGGCGACATACTCGTCACGGGTGCAAACGGGGGATCTGGCTCTATAGCTATCGCCCTGCTCTCGACACTCGGCTATCGGGTCGTCGCCTCGACCGGACGCTTGGAGGAAGCCGATTATCTGCGTGAACTTGGCGCGGCGGAAATCATCGATCGACGCTCGCTCTCCGAACCGGGCAAGCCGATCTCCTCCGAACGATGGGCGGGCGCGATAGACTCGGTCGGCAGCCACACGCTTGCGAACGTCCTTGCACAGACGCAGTACCGGGGCGTGGTGGCCGCGTTCGGCCTTGCGCAGGGCGCTGATCTTCCCGGTTCCGTATTGCCGTTCATCCTGCGCAACGTCACGCTTGCAGGGATCGATTCCGTCAATGCGCCGCAAAGCGTGCGCTTCGAAGCCTGGTCGCGGCTCGCCCGCGATCTTGATCTCGACAAGCTGGCCAAAACCACGACGGTCGTCGGCCTCGCGGATGTTCCGGACCTCGCCCCGCGCATCCTCGAAGGAAAGGTTCGTGGCCGGACCGTTGTCGACGTCAACGCCTGACTGACCCGCCATCGGCCCCGCAGGCCTGGCAACGAAACAGAGAGCCGAATATCATGAAAGCCTTCATTCTCGACCGATACCGGAAGAAGAGCGCGTTGCGGTTCGGCGACGTGCCTGAACCGGTCGTGCAGGACGAAGACGTGCTTGTGGAAGTCCACGCAGCGGGACTCAACCAGCTCGATTCCAAGGTTCGCGACGGCGAGTTCAAGCTGATCCTGCCTTACAGCTTCCCCCTCGTCCTCGGTCATGACGTGGCCGGCGTCGTGGTCCGCGTCGGCAGGAACGTGCGCCGCTTCAAGCCTGGCGACGAGATCTACGCCCGCCCGCGCGACGGGCGGATCGGCACGCTCGCGGAGTTCATCGCCATCGATCAGGCTGATGTCGCGCTGAAGCCGAAGAACCTGACGATGGAGGAGGCTGCGTCCATTCCTCTCGTCGGCCTGACCGCATGGCAGGTGTTCGTCGAACGCGCCAGGCTGGCAAAGGGACAGAAGGTTCTCATCCACGCCGGATCGGGTGGCGTCGGGACCTTCGCCATCCAGCTCGCCAAGCATCTCGGCGCGACGGTGGCGACGACGACAAGCGCCGCGAATGCCGAACTGGTCACGAGCCTCGGGGCGGACGTCGTCATCGACTACAGGACGCAGGACTTCGAAAAAATCCTGTCAGGCTACGACGTCGCCTTGAACAGCCTCGACGCGAAGACGCTGGAGAAGTCGCTCGGCGTACTGAAGGCCGGCGGCAAGTTGATCTCGATCTCCGGTCCGCCCGACCCGGCCTTCGCAAAGGAGCAGGGACTGAACTGGCTCCTGCGGCAGGTCTTGCGCCTCTTGAGTTCGGGCATCCGCCGCAATGCCAGGGCGCGGCAGGTTGACTACTCGTTCCTGTTCATGCGCGCGAACGGCGAACAGTTGGGCCAGATCGCCGCCCTGATCGAGAAAGGCGTCATTCGTCCCGTCGTCGATCGGGTCTTCCCGTTCGCGGAGACCAACTATGCCCTTGCCTACGTCGAGTCGGGGCGCGCCAAAGGCAAGGTGGTCGTCAAGTTGAAGCCGTAGACGCCCGGGGCTCGTTCCGGCACATCTCAAGGAAGTCCGTCGTGACAAGACCACACCCATCCGAAGCTGGCGCGACGTCCTGGAGGGACACGCCCACCTTAAGAATCGAGGCTGCGGGAACGACGTTCGCCTATCGACAACTCGGTGCCGCGTCAGGTGTGCCCGTCGTCCTGCTCAACCACTGGGCCGCGACGTTGGACAATTTCGATCCGCGCATCGTCGATGGACTTGCCCGGACACGCCCTGTCATTGCACTCAACTATCGCGGCGTCGGCAGATCTGGCGGCACGGCGCCGGTGACGATTGGCGAAATGGCCGCGGACATGGTCGCCGTGATCCGGGCGCTCGGTTTCAGGGAAGTCGATCTGATCGGATTCTCGCTCGGCGGTTTCGTCGCCCAACAGATTGTCGTGGAACACCCCGAGCTGATCAGAAAACTCGTACTGGCCGGAACCGGGCCGGCAGGCGGCAAGGGGATCGCGCGTGTCGGGCCGGTGTCATGGCCGCTGATGATCAGGGGCGTGTTGACCTTCACGGACCCGAAGACCTTCCTGTTCTTCACTTCGACCCCGAACGGCCGCCGCGCCGCGAAAGCCTTTCTCGAACGATTGAAGGAGCGGAAAGCCGATCGCGACAAGCCGGCCACGATCACCATACTGCTGAGACAGTTGAAGGCGATCCACGCCTGGGGCAGACAGTCGCCGCAGGATTTGTCCATCATCGGCAAGCCGGTGCTGGTCGCCAACGGTGACAACGACATAATGGTCCCCACACCCAACTCGATCGACCTCGCGCGCCGTCTGCCAAACACCGAACTGGTCATTTACGAGGATGCCGGTCACGGCGGTATTTTCCAGAACCACGAGGCGTTCGTCGAAAAGGCCGTGGCGTTTCTGGACGCTTGAGGCTCAAGCGCGGACGAAGTGCCGCGCTTTCGTGTGAAAGTTTGATGCTCCGCTCAACGAGGACCGATGCACGCGGTCAGGAAAGCGCCTTCAGTCGCTCCCTCAACGCCTTCGGCAGTTTAGCGAACCAGGCATCTTCCTCGCCCGGCTGTGGGAGGACATGGCCGAACTCGAGAACCCCTGCCGCCGAAATGTCCGAGATGTAGACCCAGACGTCTTCCCTGCCGACCTTTGCGACGGTGCTTACTTCGGTGGCGATCCGCTCGAGGATGGCCTTCTTCTGCTCGTCGGTGCGGCCACTTCTGATGTCGGCGCGTATCCAGATGTGCCCGTCGGCGGCGGGCTGGCCGCCAACAAAGTGACTGGCCGGCTGCACATCGTTAAAAAGCACCTGAACGAAGTAGAGCGGCGCGCGTCCCTCTTCGGCATGGATGGTCGTTATGGCCTCGGCAATCTGCGCGCGCTTTTCCGAAGAGAGCAGACCGGCGGCCGTCCAGCATATGTATGTGGGCATCTTCAATCCTTCTCTGGTTTCGACTTCATGTCAGCGGACCCGCTTGCGACGTCGGGCATCGCGACGATCACCAGGGCTCGTGGAACGGCCGGACCTCGGCAAGGAACGACCAGGCGTCGCGGCGCTGGTGAGCGAGATGGAAGACTTCGGCGGCGATCGACGCGGGTTGGACAAAGAAATCATCCGCTGCGTCGGGGAAGCGCTCGCGTTGCCGGGGAACGTCGATCACGGCGTCGATGATCACGTAGGCGACGTGAACCCCTTTGGGGCCAAGCTCGCGTGCAATCGCTTCCGACAAAATCCGCTGTGCGGCCTTGCTCGGGGCGAAGCCGGCGAAGTTAGGCTTGCCCCGCAAGGCGGACGTGTTGCCCGTCACGATCAGCGCGCCATCGCCTGCTTCGACCATCGCCGGCGTGGTCAGCCGGGCAAGATGCAGAAGCGCCATCGTGTTGACCTCGAAATTGCGTCGCAAGACGTCGGGGTCGATCTCCATGAACGATCCAAAAGCGCCGCCCACGGCGTTATGGACGACGACTTTCGGTGCGCCCAGGCCGGCGATCGCAGCTTCAAGGGCGTCGTCATCCGTCACGTCGCAGGGGACCGCAATCGTGTTGGGTATCTCTGCCTCAAGATCGGCAAGGCGCCCGGCGTCCCGCGCCAGCATGGCGACGCGATAACCGCCCTTCGCGAAGCGGCGAACGATGGCAGTGCCGGTCCCCGGCCCTACTCCGGTGACAAGGGCGAGTGGCTTGGCTGCAGGGTGCGTCATGTTCGTCTCCTCGAGAGCGGCTGTGTGTGGAGTCACAGTGTGCCATTTGACTTCTTTCATGACGACTATCATATTTGTCTATGATGATGGCCGTCATCTTTAATTAGACGAACCTTAGATGCAGCCCGTAAGCGGATCGTCTGGCGATTCCCGTGTTCGCACAAAAGGAAGGCTTAGGAACATATGAACGACAACTCTCTTTTCGAACCCTATGAACTCGGCAACATCACGCTCTCCAACCGGGTCGTGATGGCTCCGTTGACGCGCAACAGGGCGGACGCTGGCTTCGTGCCGGGCGACCTGGCCGTCGAGTATTACGCGCAGCGGGCTTCGGCTGGTCTGATCATCACCGAAGCGACACAGATCTCGCAGCAGGGCCAAGGCTATCAGAATACCCCCGGCATCTATACCCAGGCGCAGATCGACGGTTGGCGCAAAGTGACAGATGCCGTCCATGCCAGGGGCGGCCATATCGTCCTGCAGCTCTGGCATGTCGGCCGAATCTCGCATGTCGACCTTCAGCCCGGCGGGCAGGCCCCGGTTGCCCCATCCGCCATCCGTGCTGAGACAAAGACCTTCGTTAACAACGGATTCGTCGACGTATCGGAGCCTCGCGCCCTCGAGCTGACTGAAATTCCCGGCATCGTGGAGGACTTCCGAAGGGCTGCCGCAAATGCGATCAAGGCAGGCTTTGACGGTGTCGAAATCCATGGAGCAAATGGCTATCTGCTCGACCAATTCCTCAAGGACGGTGCCAACACCCGCACAGACGCATACGGCGGTTCGGTCCAAAACCGTGCCCGTATTGTTCTCGAGGTCACGGCAGCCATTGTCGACGAGATCGGGGCGGAGCGCACCGGCATCCGTATTTCGCCGGTGTCTCCAGCCAATGGTGCTTCCAGTTCCGATCCGCAACCGCAGTTCGACTATCTCGTCGGCAAGCTTGATGAACTGGGAATCGCCTACATTCACGTCGTCGAAGGCGCGACAGGCGGACCTCGCGAAGTCGCACCCTTCGACTTCGACGCGCTGCGCAGTAGGTTCACGAACACCTACATCGCCAACAACGGTTACGATCTGGATCTTGCCGCGAAGCGCCTCGCGGAGGGCAAGGCGGACCTGTTCGCCTTTGGCCGCCCGTTCATCTCCAATCCCGATCTGGTGGCCCGGCTGAAGAGCGGCGCACCGCTTGCCGCCCTTGACCCCGCCACCCTCTATGGCGGCGGCGCAGAGGGCTACACCGATTATCCCACACTGGCAGGTTGAGGCCGCACAGTCCCGAGGCATGGCCGCGTCATCGCGGTCTGCCATCCAGCAATCCGTATTCTCCAGTCTTCAAAGTGAGGATGACATGACCGGCACACATATCACCGCCACCACACAGTTCGTCGATGCCGACGGCGTTCGCTATGCCTATCGCCGCTTCGGCTCCGAGACCGGAACGCCGTTGCTGTTCTTCCAACACTTCCGTGGCGGCCTCGACAACTGGGACCCGCTGGTCACCGACGGCCTTGCCAAGGGCCGCCCGGTGATCCTGTTCAACTATGCGGGCGTCGCGAGCTCGTCCGGCGAGAATGCGACTACCGTGGACGGGATGGCGGATGGCGGCGCGGCTTTCGTCAAGGCGCTCGGACTCTCCCAAGTGGACGTGCTCGGCTTCTCGATCGGCGGTTTCGTCGCCCAGAGTTTCGCTCACCGCTATCCCGAACTCGTCCGAAAGCTCGTGCTGGTCGGCACGGGACCGCGCAACGGCGAGACCAATCCCGATCCGAAGGTTCTGCAGGTCGCGGGCAACCCGGTACCGACGGAAGACGACTTCCTGTACCTGTTCTTCTCGCCATCCGAAGCGAGCCAGGCCGCAGGCCGTGCCTTCTGGGCGCGTCGCCATGAGCGTAAGGATCAGGACCCGCCATCCTCTATCGATACGCTGAAGGCGCAGGCGGCAGCGATCGGCGAATGGCGGCAGCCGCGCGGCGAGCGCTATGGCTATCTCAAGGAAATCCGCCAGCCGACGCTCGTGGTCAACGGCAGCAACGATATCATGGTGCCGACGGTGCATTCATTCACCCTGCAACAGCATATCCCGAACGCACAGTTGATCCTCTATCCGGACTCGGGACACGGATCGCAATTCCAGTATCCACGCCAGTTTGTTGCGAACGTAACCCTGGTCCTCGACGCTACCGTTGGTCAGAGCTGAACTCGGTTTTAGTAAGTTCGATCTCGTCGAATGATAGGCGAGCTCTTAGGCATCGCCTTTCTAGGTCCCCACACCACACGATCGTCTCTAGGCGATTGGGACATGCTCGGCGAACGAGCAGGGTTTGCCCGGATGGCCCCCTGCGGCCACGGGTCCTAGAAGAAGGCTGTGGAGCGTACAATCTGTTCGAATCGAGCTGCAGATCCAGCGGCCCCTGCGACAGAACATATTCCCATCAGCTGATCACCACTCAATAGGAGAAGATGCTGCCGGCGACGCCCCCTCCGGCGTGAAGCGCCTCTCCGTTGATGACGCTGCCGCGTTCCGACGCCAGGAACACGACCAATGCCGCGATGTCGTCCGCAGTGTTCAGCTTTCGGTTGCTGGTGGTAGCTTCCAGGCGCTTCCTGGCCTCCTCAACTGTCGAGTTCGTACGAACGGCGATCCCCTCTAGCAGTTCTGGCGTGCGCTCGGTCACGGTGAACCCGGGATGAACCACGTTCGCCGTGACCGAGTACGATCCAAGTTCGTCGGCCACATTCTTTGTGAGTGCCGAGATCGCGGCGTTGCGTACCGTCGCGGCGATCGAGCCCGTATGTCTTACGCTCTGCCCGCCGATGTTGATGATGCGCCCCCAGCGCTGGGCGATGAAGTGCGGGGCCACGAACTTGATGGTGCGCAGGTAGCCGAGTGTCTTCGTCTCCAGCTCCGCTCGCAGGCTGTCCTCGTCGAACTCGGCAATCGGCCGGTTGACCAGTTGATCGGCGGGAGCGGCAGCCGTGTTCACCAAGATGTCTATGCCGCCCAACCCCTCCACCGTTCTGGCGACTGCCGCCTCGACGGATTGGGACGAGCGGACATCGGCAGCGACCGTGAGCATTCGTTGCCCGTCGCCGCCGAACGAACGCGCGGCGCGCTCGAGTTGCTCGGCATCCCGTGCGAGGAGGGCAACCGCGTTGCCCTCCTCGTGGAATGCGTGGGCGATGCGCAGGCCGATGCCCCGGCTTCCGCCGCTGACAAGCACACGCCTGACCTGTGGTTCTCGCGACATCTCTTTCTCCTTGCTGCTAGCGCGCGACCCATTCCGCAACCGGGAAGTCTTCCTGAATACGGCCGCTCTTGAGCAGGATGGCCTTGGCCGTCTCGATCAGCTGCGTGCCCTGGGCAAACTCCTCCTCCGTGCCGCGCGCGATCTGGTCCGCAGGGAACAGTGCCTTCGCCAATGCGGCGTCCACGCCGGACTTTGAGCCGAACCACGCATAGAATTCGTCCTGGTTCGCAAGCAGGTCCTCGGTCGCCTTGGCGCGCGCGGTAGCCCAGGCCCGCGGCAGGTCCGGATGGAGTTTCAGGAAATCCTCGCTAGAGGCGCTCAGCAGCGACCAGGCGTAGCTTGGATGATCCGCGCTGTCGAAGATGACCTTGTAGCCCTTTTCATGGATAAGGAGGTACAACTGCGCGCCATAGGGCCAGCCCGCGATGGCGTCGACGGTTCCGCTCTGAAGCAGCGACAGATCGTTGCCGCCCGAGACGAAGGTGGCGTTCACGCCGTTGTTCTTGAGGAATTCCTCGGTCTGGCGGTGCATCGTCGATCCGACGACGACCGCTATCTTCTTGCCATCCAGAGACTTGATATCCTGGGGCCAGTCGGGCCTCGTCACGATGATCGACTGGCGCGTGACCGAGGAGAAGTCGATGAGCCGGGTGGGCGTGCCGATCGCCCGCGCCACGACGGCGGGTCCGTCACCATAGGTGACGAGGTCGAGACTGCCCGAATTGATCGCATCGTTCAGGTCCGGCCCCACCATTCCGGGCGCAACCGTGATTTCGGTGATGCCGATCTTCTTCAGTTCCTCCTGGATGATACCGCGATGGAGACCCCATCCGATCTCGTCGAGCGGTTCGGCCGAGCCGGAATTGACGTGACCATACCGCAGGGTGGCGCCGGACGCCTGAGCGGCGGTCGGAAGTGAAGACACCGTCAATATGGTCGCCAGAGTGAAGGCGGCCGCAGCCGCGGCCTTTAGAAGTTTCATCGTGAGCTCCAGAGTTTGCATTTGCATCGATGTGGGGGGTTATCGGGCGGCCCCTGCCGCCTCGCGATTGGAGAATGTGTCCGACCAGACCAGCAGACGGCGCTGGACGAGGGCGATCAGCGCGTCCGTGAGTTTTCCCGAGACGGCGAAAAGAAGGACAGCGACGAACAGCAGGTTGAGGTTCTTGTGGGCGTTGCCCGCGAGAACGAGATGACCGATGCCGGTACTGGTGCCGATGAGCTCGGCCACGGCCAGCGACAGCCAGGAAATCACCAGCGCGTAGCGCGCACCGTTCAGAATCTCAGGCAGCGCCGCTGGTATGTAGAAGCGCCATAGCAGCCACCAGCGTCCCGGCCGCAGGATTCTGTTCACCTCGATCAGGCGCGGATCGATGCCGCGGAACGCACTGAGCGCGGCGAGGTACATCGGGAACATGCCCATCGCCCCGATGATGGCAATCTTGCTCGCCTCCCCGAAACCGAACCAGAGGATGAGCAAGGGCGCCGCCGCGACGACCGGCGTCAGCCGAAGCGCCTGCATCGTGCCGTCGAAGAGCTGCGCCATCACGGACGAGGAGGCGACCAGGAAACCGAGGGTGCAGCCGAGCGACACGGCGATGGTCACGCCCAGTAAGACCCGGGTGCCGCTCGCCACCACATGCTGGAGAAGCTCGCCTGACAGGAGCAGCCGCCATGCCTCCGCCACAACCGCGGTCGGCGGGGGCAACATGATCGGGTCGACCCAACCCAGGGGGGCGGCTACCTGCCACGCAGCCAAGACGGCCAGCGGAATCGCCCAACGCCGAATGAAACCGGTTGCAGCAGTCATTTGCGCCGTCCCACGTGGCCCGCCTCATGCGTCCACGGCAGGGCAATTCGCTGAAGACGTCCGACTACCAGATCGCTCACCACGCCGAAAACCCCGAACAGGATGAGACCGAGATACACGATCGGCGTCTGGCCGAAGGACCGCGCCTCCATCATCATGAAGTAGATGCCGTCAGAGGATGCGATCAGGAGTTCTGCCGCGACCACCCCGACCCATGCCATCTTCAGAGACTGGCGTATGCCGACGAATATCTGCGGCAGGGCGTGAGGCACCAGGATTCGCAAGGCAACGTTGATCGGGCCAAAGTTCAGGATGCGCCCGACTTCGATAAGCTTCCTGTCCGTCAGCCTGATGCCGCCGAGCGTGTTGACGTAGACAGGGAAGAACACGGCCAGCGCCACAACGAGGACGCGAGTGCCCTGATCACCACCGAACCAGATGATGAAAAGCGGTATCACGGCCGTGGTTGGTATGGCCTGGAGAATGACGAGTGAACTGTCGAATATGTCTTCGGCGCTGCGCAGCAGACCAACGAGCAGCCCAAGCGTCACGCCCAGCACCGACCCAACAGCGAGACCGGTGAGCTGCAGGGACACACTCGCCGTGATATGGTCGGCGAGCCTGCCGGAGTCGTAGACTGAGACAGCGCTTTTCCAGATCGCCGTGGGCGCCGGAAAAAGGATGCGGGGAACAAGCCCGCTGCGCGCGGCATATTCCCACAACACCAGCACGACTATCGGAGCGATGAACCCGATGGCAACGTTCCTGACGACGGCGACGAACGGAACAACCCATCTCGCAATGTCACGCGGCTGGAACCCCACCCTGGGGTGATCGAGATCAAGCGACATGCCGAACCTCCTCCTTGGCGCCGTAGGCGGTCTCAAGTTCACGAAGGACGCTGTAGCGGGTCGCCTCGAACTCCGGGCTCACACGTCGCCGCGGATATTCTAGATCGACGGGAATGACCGCGCGAATCGAACCCGGCCGCGCATCCATGACGACGATCCTCCTGGCGAGAGTGACGGCCTCGTCGATGTCGTGCGTGACGAGGACGGTCGTCGTGCCATGTTTCAGCCATGCCTCCAGTAGGGCGTTCTGGAGATGCGCACGCGTGAAGGCATCGAGCGCGCTAAACGGCTCGTCGAGTAGCAGCGTCGTCGGGTCCCTGTAGAGCGCCCTCGCGATGGCCGTGCGCTGGGCCATGCCGCCCGACAGCTGCTTCGGATAGGATTTCTCGAAGCCTTCCAGGCGAACCAGCCTTATGAGATCGTCGATCTTGCGCCGGACATCCGGCTGCGCCGGCGAAAAGCCGGCGCTGATGTTGCGTTCGACCGTGAGCCAGGGAAAGAGCCGCGGCTCCTGAAACACGAAGCCGCGTTCCGGGCTGGGGCCGTCAATCCGCTTTCCGCCGACCGACACGGCACCGGCATAGTCGAGATCGAGCCCCGCGATGATGCGCAGCAGCGTGCTCTTGCCGCAGCCGCTCGGCCCGATCAGCACCACGAAACCGCCCTCCTCGACATCGAGGTCGATTTTGGACAGCGCCCGGACCGGGCCGGCGGCAGAAGGGAAGGTCTTGTGGTCGAGGTGAATGGAAATGAATGGATCGGACATGACATGCCCCTTCTTCTTTCGAACCTGACTCATACGCTCCGCGCGCCATCGACCAGCAGGAAGGCGCCGCTGACATAGGACGCCCTGTCGCTGAGCAACCAGGCGGCGGCCTCCGCGATCTCGCTGGCCTCTCCGATTCGCCCGAGAGGCGTCGTGCGGGCGATCTCCTCAGTGATCCCGGGCTTGCTCTTCTCCCACCTAGCGAACATCTCGGTGCGCGTTGCGCCGGGAGCGATGGTGTTCACGCGGATGCCCAACGGACCAAGCTCGCGGGCGGCAACCGTGGAAATCCGGTCCACGGCGTGCTTTGCCGCTGCGTAGATTCCACCGCGCGTGTTGGTCATGGTCGACGCGATGCTGCTCGTGGTCACGATGGACCCGCCCTTGCCGGCCGCGATCATCGCCTTCGACACATGCTTGACGGTTAGCCATGCGCTGCGCGTATTTGCGTCGAAACTCGCGTCGAAGTCCTTTTCCTCGATGTCTAAGACGCTGCCGGAGCCGCCTGATCCCATTCCGGCGCATGCGAACGCGCCGTCGATACGGCCGTGCCTGGAGACAACGAAGGATATGAGCGCGCTGACCTCGTCGCCGACCGAAACATCGGCCCTCTGCCACGATGCCTTCCCGCCGATTGCCTCGATCGTTTCGGCGACAGCCGCGATTTCATCGGACGAGCGCGATGCAAGCACGACAGCCGCACCTTCAGCGGCGAAAAGCCGAGCCGAGGCCGCGCCGATGCCCCGGCCGCCACCGGTGACCAATACGACCTTATCTGTCAGCAGTCCCGCCATGACGCCGCTCACGCCTCGACCGGCCGGCGCGGATCCGCCGCCCATTCGCTCCACGATCCGGGATAGAGCGCTCCTGTCGGGAAACCGGCCACTTCCAGCGATACGAGGACATGGGCGGCCGAGACGCCCGAGCCACAATAGGCCGCGACTGCGGTGTCGGGCTTTATGCCGAGGCTGGCGAAACGCTCACGCAGTTCTGAAGCGGGAAGGAAACGGTCCTGGTCGTCGATGAGCCCTTCCCACGGAATGTTGACGGCGCCGGGTACATGGCCCGGTCGGGGATCGAGCGGATCGGGCTGGCCTGAAAAACGCGCGGCCGAACGCGCGTCCAGCAAGATGCCGCGCTGAGGAAAGACTGCCGCGTCGTCGCCCGAGATGGCCGGCAGGCGATCGTCACTGATTTCGACGGAGCTTGGTCGGACGGTAACGTCACCCGATGCGATCTCGCCCCCTGCGGCCTTCCAAGCCTTGAGTCCGCCGTTCAGAATCCGCACATCGGTGAAACCGGCGTTTCGCAGCACCCACCAGGCGCGGCTTGCAAAGACGTTCTTCTTCGCATCGTAGAGGACGATCCGATCACCGAGCAAAAGCCCAAGGGTTCGAACATCCTTCTCGAGTTGCTCCCTTCGCGGAAGAGGGTTGCGGCCCTCTCCCTTCTCCGGCGCCCGGGAGAAAATGAGACGATCTGCGAGAACGGCACCCGGTATGTGTTCGGCAGCAAACGCCGCGCGGCTGTCCTCCGTATCCGCATCGAAATGAATGGCGACAATTCTGTAGTTCTTGGGCGCGGCGCGCAGGTCGGCTGCTTCGATGAGCTGTGTCATGTGATTACCTTGATTGTGCTTGCGATTGCGGCTGTCAGTGCACGGGCTGGACGAAGCCAACCGAGATATCGCGCAGGATGGAAGGATCGCCGTTTCCGAGCCCCGCCTTTTCCGGCGACCCGTAATAGCTTCGCTCCGCGGCGAGGAAAGCTTCTTCGTCTCCCTCTACCGCGACCGCCCAAACGAAGAGACCATTCCCGCGATCGAGATAGGCGAACTTGATCTCGAAGCCGTACTTCCGTCGCAGTTGCGGAATCTGTGACGACCACGAGGCGAGGAAAGCGTCCTCCTTGCCCTCGGCAATCGAGTAGCGCCTGAGCTGGATGGTCTGGCTCATCACTCGGCCGCCTCCCGGCGCGAGGCGGTAGCCACATTAGGGTTTTCCGGGAACGGCAGACCGAGATGTCCGCGCAACGTGGTCGACTCGTATTCGGTTCGGAACAGGCCGCGGCGCTGCAGAATGGGAATCACGAGATCGGTGAAACGCTCGAGGTTCTCCTCGCTCACCGTCACCACGAAGCCGTCGAGGATACCGGTGGTGAAATAGCGCTCGATCTTGTCGGCGATGTGTTCCGCGCTGCCGACGAACTCCTTCGACGGCCTGGAGTGCTTCAACGCGGCCTCCGCGACCGAAAGGCCATGGCGATGGGCATCGGCGACGAGATGTTCTGCGGCGGAGACGAAGCCTTCCTTCGAATGAACAAGGATATCGTGCGGAAATGGCTTATCCCACGCGATCGACGTGAAGTCGAAATAGTTGAAGTAGCGGCTGATGATCCTCAGCGAGTGATCAACATCTATAAACCGGTTCGATTTCTCGTATTGCTCCTGCGCATCGGCGTCGGTGCGCCCAACAACAGGCTGGAAATTAGGCAGGACCAGTAGATGGTCCGGATTGCGCCCGTTTTCCTCGGCGAGCCGTTTCCATTCCTGGTAATCTGCGCGAGCCTTGACCTCGTCGGTCGGCGAAGGCGCGTAGATCGCGTCGGCGGTCCGGGCAGCGAGCCGCTTGCCCGCCGGCGAAGCGCCAGCCTGGAATATGACAGGATGCCCCTGCGGAGACCGCTCGATGTTGAGCGGACCTTCCACCTTGAAGAACTCGCCCTTGTGATTGAGTGTGAAGAGCTTCTCGCGATCGAAGTATTCGCCGGTCTCTTTGTTCCGCGTGAAGGCGTCGTCGGCCCAGGAGTTCCAGAGCCCCCGCACGACCTCGACGTGTTCCTCCGCGATACGGTAGCGCTTTTCGTGGGAATGCAGCCGCTCTTGCCCGAAATTGCGACCGGCCCCTTCGAGAGCCGAAGTGACCACGTTCCATCCGGCGCGACCGCCGCTGATCCGATCAAGCGATGCGAACTGGCGCGCGACTTCGAAGGGGTTCGAGTACGAGCTGGAGACCGTTCCGGCCAAACCAAGATGGGTGGTCACTGTGGCCAGGGCCGAAAGCGCGGTGATTGGCTCAAGTCGACTCAGAAGCGCCCATGCCGAATCCTTGTTGATGTAGGCGGAGTCGGCAATGAACCCGAAATCGAACTTCGCCGCTTCGGCAAGCTGCGCAAATCTGATGAAGGACTTGATGTTGGAGACGGCGTCCGCTGGCGTCTCGGCATCCCGCCAATGTCCCGCATGTATACCAACCAGGAATGTACCGATGTGCAGTTTGCGATCAGTCATGGATCTTACCTCGTTTACGGTGGCAGAGCTGCGTCGCCCCGCGTTAGCCAAGGAGCCGCTCACTCTGCGGCGATGGAAGCATCTGCGAAGGATCGGGGAAGCAGTCGCAGCGCTTCCTCTACGGCTTGCCGGGAGCGATCGTGAAGTTCGCTGGACACCGGACCGCCCTCCCTGAAGTCTTTAGCCGAGGCGTACACACCAGTGGGCAAGGTCAGTGCCTGGAAAAAGCCGAACAGCGGACGCAACTGGTGCTCGATCATCAGAGAATGCCGCTGACCTCCACCTGTCGCGGCAAGAAGCACCGGCTTACCAAGGAGCGCGTCTGGCTCTATGAGGTCGAAAAAGTGCTTGAAGAGGCCGGTATAGCTGCCCTTGTAGGTGGGCGATCCGACGACAAGAAGGTCGGCCGACTTGATCTGTAGTAGAACGTCTTGGCCACTCTGGTCGAGTTGCCCCACGTTCCGCGCCGCGCCCAGAGAAGGTCCGATATCCTCAATGTCGAAAAGGCGTCGTTGGGCACTGCCACGCTCCGCAATCGAAAGAACGAGATGGTCCACGAGTTGGCGCGTGCGGGACGGACGCGTGATGTTGCCGGAGAAGCCGACGATCGAGTAGGTCACTGTCTTCTTTCTTCTATTTAAGAAACTCAATAGAGACTATTAAACGCTAAATCATAATATACATGGTGGAGATCATATAATTGTTTCCATTCACCGAGCCGAATCTTTACAGGCTGATGCAAAATAAAATCTGTTACAATGCGGGACTATATTGATCGGGACTACATGATGCTCCTCGATAAGAACACACCCGCGCAAAGGCAGGCGCTCATCATGCCAATCTGACGCCAACCATAAAGAACAAAATTTATAGAATTAGTATGATTTGGAAAAATCCGTTCCGATGGACTGATTGATGCGGGTAACCCGCAACTTAGCCTCCAATGCGGTGAATGCCGTCCACTCTTGAGAGAAAGGGCCGAGCACATGAGGCCCGAATTTGCCAAGCACTTCGCTAGGATCAAGCTGGCACATTGATCGCAAGCCGTCCGACCTCTCCTGCGAATTCGTTTGCACGAAATCAATCTACCGAGCACAGCGCTTAGATGTCATGTGCCACTAAGGCGCTACGCAACCTGAGAGCATTGCCGATGACGCTGACTGAAGACAGCGCCATGGCCGCCGCGGCGATGATTGGAGAAAGCAGGATGCCGAAGACCGGATAGAGCACGCCCGCCGCAACCGGCACTCCGGCCGCATTGTAGATGAAGGCAAAGACGAGGTTCTGCCGGATGTTGCGCATCGTCGCTTCCGACAGGCGGCGCGCCTTGACGATACCGTTCAGATCGCCCTTCAGAAGGGTGACGCCCGAGCTTTCGATGGCGACATCGGTTCAGACCCCATTGCGATACCAACATCGGCGGCAGCGAGCGCCGGTGCGTCGTTGACCCCGTCGCCGGCCATGGCCACTACCCTGCCCTCCGACTTCAGCCGGGCAACGACGGCGCTCTTCTGGTCTGGGAGCACGTCAGCCTCGACCTCGTCTATTCCTAGTTCGCGTGCGACGGCCTCCGCGGTCGTACGGTTGTCACCGGTGAGCATGACGATGCGGATGCCGTCCGCATGCAGAGCCTTGAGAGCTTCCCGCGTCGTGGCCTTGATCGGGTCGGCGATCGCGAAGATGCCGGCTGCGCGATGGTCGATACAGATATAAATCGCCGTTGCACCGTCATGGCGCAAGGCATCCGCCTCCTGCGACAACGCGGACGCATCGACGCCGTTTTCCTTGAGGAAAGCTGCGTTGCCGAGCACGATCCGTTGTCCTTCGACCGTACCGAGCGCGCCCTTGCCTGTCGGAGAGTCGAAATCGCTAACCGCCGGTACGGCGATGCCCTTGCCGTCCGCCGCCGCGACGATCGCCAGCGCCAGCGGATGTTCCGACGCTTTCTCGACCGCGGCCGCAAGCCGCAGGATCTCGTCTTCCGCAACCCCCTCCCCGGCGACGACCTTCGTAACCGCCGGCTTGCCTTCGGTCAGCGTTCCCGTCTTGTCGACAACCAGCGTATCGACCTTCTCCATGCGCTCCAGCGCTTCGGCATTCTTGATTAGGACGCCCGCGCCCGCACCCTTGCCGACGCCAACCATGATCGACATGGGCGTGGCGAGGCCGAGCGCGCAGGGACAGGCGATGATCAGGACCGAGACGGCAGCGACAAGGCCATGGGCAAGGCGCGGTTCCGGCCCCCATATCCCCCATGCCGCAAACGCGAGGAGCGCGATGGCGATCACCACCGGTACGAACCAGCCGGACACCTGATCGGCCATGCGCTGGATCCGCGCTCGCGAACGTTGGGCGTCCGCGACCATCTGCACGATGCGCGCGAGCATCGTATCCTTGCCGATCTTCTCGGCCCGGATGACGAGCGCGCCCGTCTGGTTCATCATGCCGCCGACGACATTTTCCCCGGCGGCGCGCGTCACCGGCATGGATTCGCCCGTCACCATGGATTCGTCCAGCGAGGAGCGGCCCTCCGTGACCATGCCATCGACGGGCACCGTCTCACCCGGTCGTACCCGCAAAAGGTCGCCGATCTGCACAGCGTCGATGGGTATGTCTTCTTCCGCGCCGGCCTCTCCGATCCGGCGCGCAGTTTTCGGGGCCAGGTCCAGCAATGCGCGGATCGCGCCGGAGGTCTGCTCACGGGCGCGCAGTTCCAGCACCTGGCCGAGCAACACCAGAACGGTGATAACGGCGGCGGCCTCGAAGTAGACCGCTACAGTTCCATCGCCGGCTCTGAACGCAGCCGGAAAGATCCCTGGGACGAGAGCCGCAACCATGCTGTACGCCCAGGCGACGCCAGTGCCCATGGCGATCAGCGTGAACATATTCAGGTTGCGCGTGCGCACTGACTCCCGGGCACGCTCGAAGAACGGCCAGCCGGCCCAGAGCACGACCGGTGTGGCCAAGATCATTTGCACCGCTACGGAAATATGCCCCGGCACGAGATGATGCAGAGCCGGAATTAGGTGAGAACCCATCTCCAGAACGAACACCGGCAAGGCCAGCACCAATCCGATCCAGAACCGGCGCGTCATGTCCTTCAGTTCCGGGCTCGGTCCCGTATCGGGCGCTGCCACGAGCGGTTCGAGCGCCATTCCGCAGATCGGGCAGTTGCCCGGTACATTCCGCCGTATTTCGGGGTGCATGGGGCATGTCCACACCGCGCGTTCGGCCGCTGGTTCAGCGGCAGCGACTTGTCTTTTGCGGTGATGCGCGTTGGCATCGGCAGGATCGCTCTGCGAATGGTCGTGGGCAACAGCGCCGTCGGAAGCCGATTCCGTAGCAATGTAGCGCTCGGGATCGGCCTCGAATTTGGCCTTGCAACCGGAGGAGCAAAAATGGTGGACAGTGCCCTGATGCTCGATCCTGTGCTGCGCTGTCTGTGGATTCACGGTCATACCGCAGACCGGGTCCTTGACGGCGTCTTTCAAAGCGGGCGAGGGCTCCGCGATGCCATGCGGCAAGTGACTTGAACTGCCATGTGCCGCATGGTCGTGCGGTCCTTGGTCATGCTTGTTGGGCATCGCTTACGATTCTCCGGACAGTTCTCTTTCCCCGTGATTGTCGAAGATCGAGATACACTCCGCACGGCAGGTATCGAGGATGTCGTCGGCCAATGAGGAACTCTCCGGGCAAGCTCGCGAAAGGATCATTGCTCCAACAGCCTGAGCCAGTACGCTGATGGCTCGCGCACGCGAAACCGGATCGTGAGCCTGCTTCGGGCGCACGTCTTTCTCGATCGCCGCGATCATGTTCTCGACCCCTGCGGCAAACGCCGAGCGCGTCTCGTCCGACTGACGCGATGCGTCGCTGCCCAAAGCTGCGGCGGGACAGCCGCGGCCGGGGGCATCCCTGTGATCCCGCGACAGATAGCGCTCGACTATGGCAATTGCCTCATGGCCTGCATATTGTTCGGAGCGTTCGTCGAAGCATCGTGCAAGCGCTTCCGCGATCAGTTCGTCCTTCGAAGCGAAGTGATTGTAGAAGCCGCCATGGGTGAAACCCGCCTGCTCCATGAGCTGCGCAACGCCCACACGGTCGAACCCCTGCTCACGGAACAGCATCGCCGCGGTGTCGACGATGCGCTCGCGGTTTTCCCGAGCCTTCTCCTTTGTTACACGCAACGACGGCTCCTTTCGGCTGACGCGACCAATCAATGATAGCTGTCATCATTATACCTTGACGCTTTTCATGATGGCTATCATTTTTAAGCTTGCTTTCCCAATCCTACGGACACGATCTGGAGCAACCAACCATGTACCCGGCGATCCGATCCTCGACCTCGCGGCTGTTTCGAAGGTCTCTTGCCTTACTCGATGCAATGTCGGGGATGGATGACCCACAGGGCGACTATCTCGTCAGGCTCGAGAAACGTGTTCGCACGGTTGAGGCTGAACTGGACCGGCTACGGGCGCTTGTAGAACGCCAACCGGGAGAAACCACAGAGAAGCAATGAACAGCCCAAGCGACCGCCCAATCACAGAAGCCGAGGTGAAGCGTGCGAGGATTCTGGAGTCCGCTAGGACGCTCTTCATCCGATACGGCTTCAAGCGGACGTCGATCGGCGACATAGCTGGAGGGGCAGGCGTCTCCCGGCCCGGCGTCTATACCCATTTCGCCTCGAAGAACGAAATCCTCGCTACCCTCATGGAGATCATGAGGCAGGCCGCGGTGCGGCTTGTCGTCGACGACGTCGCACCGCGGCCTGCCTCGCTCTCCTTCCGCATTGCCGCGATCCTAGACACCCAGATATGCGCAATCGAGCGGTTGGTGCGGGACGCGTCATACGAAATGGAGGCGGTCGAACCCACATGGCGCGGTGCAAGGGAAATTCTCCAACGTCATCTGGCGCAGGTTGAAGAGCTGATCGCCCACCTTCTGGAATCGCAGGGCGTGGTGATTCCGGGCGCCGCACGGATGTTCACAGCTGCAGCCTATGGTACCCTAAGGTCAGACAAGGCCGATCCCGATACACGTCGCGCAGGCTTGCGCCTTCATGTCGATACTCTCGTGGCAGGTCTGGAGAGGCCGGCATTTGACGGCGGTTCACGGAACGTGTCCGCCCTGCCAGGTGCGGAAAAACGCCTCGCTCGCTCGACATAGGCCGGAAGAGGGTATATGCACGCAATATGTCTCGCTGCTATTGCACCCTCCTGCGCACTGCCGCCCGCAAGGTTGGCTCGGTCTATGACGAAGCATTTGCACCCTTGGGCATCAATATCGCTCAATACTCGCTGCTTCGCACGATAGAGCGGTATCAGCCCGTGAGCTTCACCGAGCTCGGCCACAAGGCGGTACTCGATCGCTCGACCGTGGGTCGAAACGTCCGCGTTCTGGAACGAATGGGCATGGTCTCGACGGCGCGCAGCGAAGATGACCACAGGGAAGCGGTGGTTGCACTTTCGCCACGCGGTATCGAGGTGCTTGAGGAAGCAGGTCCCCTCTGGGAGTCATGTCAGAAGGAGTTCGAACAGCGGCTCGGACCTGTGAAGGTGACGGCGCTGCAAGACATTCTGCGTTCGATCTGAGCACAAATTCTTTTATGGAAAACGGGCATATACCCGCAAACAGGTGAGTTTATGACGTCTCCATCCCCGTCCGTCACCAAGCCGTCCTTCTTCGCTGACAGTTTGGCGCGCCGGGGCATCCATTACGGCTGGGTCGTAGTCGCGGTGACGTTTCTCACCATGATGGTTGGCGCCTGCGCCGTCGGCGCTCCCGGCGTGCTTATCGGCCCGCTCCAATCCGAATTCGGTTGGGACATCGCCGACATCTCGGCCGCCTTCGCGGTGCGCCTCGCCTTGTTCGGTCTCGTCGGCCCTTTCGCCGCGGTCCTGCTGATCCAGTTCGGCGTCGGGCGCGTCGCGATGGTTGCCATGACGCTGATCGGCTTTGGCGTGATCGGCTCACTTTTCATGACGAGCCTGGTCGAGCTCTTCCTGTTGTGGGGTGTCGTCGTCGGCCTCGGGACGGGCCTGACGGCGATGGTGCTCGGAGCAACCGTCGCAACCAGATGGTTCGTCGCCCGTCGCGGGATGGTCACGGGCCTGCTCACCGCCAGCCTTGCGGCCGGACAATTGCTGTTCCTGCCGGCGTTCGCCGCACTTTCCGAAGCCTATGGCTGGCGCATCGCGCAGTCGCTGCTACTCGCAATGATCTTCATCGCATCGCTCGCCATCCTTTTCCTGATGCGCGATCGGCCGTCCGATGTCGGTCTCCTGCCCTATGGCGCGAGCGAAGCAACGCTGGAACCGGCTCAGTCCGCTTCGCTCTGGGCGATGCTCATCTCGCCGATCCGCGTCCTTGGCGAAGCCTCGCGTTCCTTCACCTTCTGGGTTCTCTTCGGGACTTTCTTCATCTGCGGCGCGACGACGAACGGCCTCGTGCAAACGCATCTCATCGCCATCTGTGGAGACTTCGGCATCGCGCCGGTGATGGCGGCGGGAATGCTGGCGGCGATCGGTGCATTCAATCTTATCGGAACAATCGGCTCCGGCTGGCTCTCGGACCGCTTCGACAGCCGCTGGCTACTGTTCTGGTACTATGGTCTCAGGGGTCTCTCCCTGCTCTATCTCCCGTTCACGAACTTCGGCATCTACGAGCTTGCCATCTTCACCGTCTTCTACGGCCTCGACTGGCTCGCGACCGTGCCCCCGACCGTGAAGCTCGCCTCTGACAGATTCGGCACGAAGGCGACGATCGTCTTCGGCTGGGTCTTCGTCGGCCATCAGCTCGGCGCGGCGATCGCCGCCTATGGCGCGGGGTTCATTCGAAGCTTCTACGCCACCTATCTCCCCGCCTTCTACGTAGCGGGAATCCTCTGCCTGATCGCGGCACTGGCCGTGTTCGCCATCCGCAAATCCGGCAGCGCTCTCGCGCCCGCCACGGCATGACACTGCTCGCGCCATCCATTCGAATCGGAAAGGAAACAGCATGAAATACATTCCATTCGGCAAGACCGGTCTGCGCGTATCCCAAGTCGCCTTCGGGACCGGGAACTTCGGCACCGGCTGGGGCCATGGCGCCAATGCCGAAGACAGCGCGACCCTATTCAACGCCTATGTCGAGGCCGGCGGCAATTTCATCGACACGGCGGACGTCTATCAGTTTGGCCAGTCGGAGGAGATCGTCGGCGATCTGATCAAGGGTCGGCGCGAGAACTTCGTTCTGGCCACCAAGTTCACCAATGGCGCTGAACCGAACGCGGATCGTCTGGTCACAGGCAACAGCCGCAAATCGCTGGTGGCGTCGGTGGAAGCAAGCCTTAGGCGGCTCAAGACAGACAGGATCGACCTCTACTGGGTCCATCATCCGGACGGCATCACGCCAATGGAGGAGATCGTGCGCGGCTTTGACGACCTCGCGCGTGCCGGCAAGATCCTCTACGCAGGTCTTTCCAATTTCCCGGCCTGGCGGCTATCGCGGGCGGTTACATTGGCGGAACTGACGCGCGCCGTTCCGATCGCCGCCGCACAGTTTCAGCACAGCCTTGTCTACCGCGAACCGGAAGTCGATCTCTTCCCCGCCGCGCAGGCTCTCGGCCTCGGCATCATCACCTGGTCGCCCCTCGGAGGCGGGGTTCTGACAGGAAAATACCGCAAGGGCGAGAAAGGGCGTGCCGAAGGATTTGGCGGCCGCGTGTTCCAGCCGGAGAACTCCGACCAGCGCAGCCGCATCATCGACACCGTTCTGGAAATCGCCACCGAGCTCGGGACGAGTCCCGACAAGGTGGCGATCGCATGGGCAGGCACGCATGGCGCCGTCCCTCTGATCGGCCCCCGCACTCTCTCACAATTCGAGAGCAACATCGCAGCGCTCTCGCTGGAACTCTCTGTCGACCACATCACCCGCCTAGATGAGGTGAGCCGGATCGCCACCGCCTCCCCCACCCGAGCACCAGTGGCGTGGGGACATACCATGCCGGCCGGCAAGGTCGTCGCTTGACGCAAGGCGAACCTAGGAAGGAACCAACATGAGCAAACGAGAATTAGTGATCTGCAATCCCGTCCGCACGGCCATCGGCGCCTACAACGGCGCTCTCAAGGGCGTGCCGGCCAGCGAACTGGGAGCCATGGTCGTCCGCGAGACCCTGCGGCGCTCGGGTCTCGAAGGCGAGAGGATCGGCACGGTCGTCCTCGGCAACGTCATCCAGGCAGGCAACAGGATGAACCCGGCGCGGCAGGCCGCCATCGGCGGCGGCCTGCCGGTCTCCGTGCCGGCGCTCACCGTCAACCGCGTCTGCGGCTCCGGCGCGCAGGCCATCCTTTCGGCCGCGCTCGAAGTGCAGGCCGGTGACAGCGATGCCGCGATCGCTGGCGGCATGGAGAACATGGACCGCGCGCCCTACCTCATGAATGGCGGCCGCTGGGGCTACCGCATGGGGCCGGCCCAGATTCTCGACAGTATGCTGACGGACGGTCTCAACGACGCCTTTTCAGGAGAGCATTCAGGCTGGCATACGGAGGATCTGGCAAAGAAACTCCAAATCACTCGCGACGAACAGGACGCCTTCGCTGCGCGCTCCCAGCAGCGCTTCGCGGCCGCGCGCGAGGCCGGCCACTTCGAGGCCGAGATCGTGCCCGTGGAGATCAGGGGACGCAAGGGCGCCGAGTCCTTCTCGGTCGACGAGGCGCCGCGGCCGGACACCACGATCGAGACACTTGCCCGCCTGAAGCCTGCCTTCCGCAAGGACGGTACTATCACCGCCGGCAACGCACCGGGCCTGAACAGCGGAGCATCGGCCATGGTCGTCGCCGAGAGACGTTTCGCGGATAGCGCCGGTTTCGAACCGTTCGCGCGGCTTGCCGGCTATGGCGTCGGCGCGGTCGAGCCAGGGATGTTCGGGCTTGGGCCGGTGCCCGCCGTGAGGCGCGCGCTCGACAAGGCCGGGTGGACGATCGGTGACGTCGAGCGTTTCGAGATCAACGAGGCTTTCGCCGCAGTGCCGCTCGCCATCATCAGGGAGCTTGGCCTGCCCGAGGATATCGTCAACGTCGAGGGTGGCGCTGTCGCTCACGGGCACGCCATCGGTGCGACCGGGGCGGTCCTCACAACCCGACTGCTGCATTCGATGAGGCGCGACGGCCTGACGAAGGGGATCGTTACGCTCTGCATCGGGGGTGGTCAGGGCATCGCGCTGGCTTTCGAAGTGCTCTGACCCGCGCTGAGAAAGGGCCAACCAACAACAACAGGCACGCAACGAATTGCTATTCCAGAAACGCGGCGAGGTCCGGCGAGAGCTTGCAATCTTTATGGAGACGCCCACATCAGCGTCAGTTTGATGTCGGGCGATGTGGTTGATCGTCGGCCTGGAACCATTCGGTGAACGGGCCGTCATCGGCCCTCACTGAGACGCCTCAACCAGTCTACGCAGGAGCGGCAACGTCCACCGCTCCTGCAGTCTGAAATTCAAGCGGCTCTTATCTTAAATATCAAAGTATTTTTCACGCGCGAGAATGAATGGACTGTCCGTGTCTTCCGTTTTGCGCCGTACGATCTTCAGCGCCGAAACAAAGCTCTCGGCGGTCTTCTTGGTGAGAGGGTCGCTCGAATCGAGCAACGTCTGGAGAACTTCCTTGGAAGCATTTGCGCCTGCTTCCAGGATTTCGTCGGGGAACTGGCGCACTTGGACACCGTGGTCCTGAACAAGCGTTTGCATGGCCCTTGGGTCGTTTGCGGCGAAGTCGGACGCTACCTCGTCGTAGTCGGCCTGGCACACATAACGAATGATGGCCTGCAGATCTTCTGGGAGGTTCAGCAATCTTTCCTTCTGGATCACCAGTTCGCCTGCAAGACCCGGCTCGATGAAGCTCGGGAAGTAGTAATTCTTCGCAACCTGATACAAGCCCAATGCGAGATCGTTATAGGGTCCGACGAACTCGGCCGCATCCAGGGTTCCTGCCTGCAATGCCTGGAAAATCTCACCGGCGGGAAGATTCGTCACCGACGCGCCGAGTTTCGCCCACACCTGCCCGCCAAGACCTGGTGTGCGGAACCGCAGACCTTGAACGTCCGACAGACCTGTCAGTTCGTTTCTGAACCAGCCACCGGCCTGCGTGCTCGTATCGCCGATCAGGAACCCCTGAAGACCGAACTGGTCGTAAATCTCGTCCCAGATTTGCTGGCCACCCAAGTGCCTGACCCAGGCAGTGAGTTCTCGCGCTGTCATCCCGTAGGGCACGCCGGAGAAAAACGAGAGGCCTTCGCTCTTGTTCTGCCAGTAGTACGGGGATCCATGGCTCAACTCCGCATTACCGTCGATGACGGCATCAAGCGCCTGGAACGGAGGAACGAGTTCTCCGGCGGAATAGACCTGAATGACAAGCCGGCCACCTGAAGCTTGTGTAATCCGATCGGCAAGCCGCTGAGCCCCCACTCCGAGACCGGGGAAATTCTTCGGCCACGTCGTGACCATTCGCCAGGTCTGCGTGCTTTGCGCAATCGCGGGCGCGGCAAGGGTTGTGGCGGCGACAGCACCGAAGCCTGCCAGGCCAGCACCCTTGATAAGGGAACGACGGTTCATGGTTTTCTCCTCCCAGAATTTGGGCCCTGCGGGCCGGTTGCAGTCGTTGATTGGTGGGTGTGACTGTGCCTTCCAAACCAATGCTCAAAGCCGGTCAGTCAACTCCTATCGGTTGGAAGACCTGGTCAGATCGGTCGGCTGCAATGCGGCGATCGCTAAACGCGACAATTGCGTGAAGCGTCCGTGCGTTCTTCACCGCGATCGTCCTTGTCCAGACGCAACGATATTGTCGGCGCTGGTCCGCGCTGCGGCATGAAGGATGGCCGCGACGGCATCGTCATAGATTCGATAGAATGTCGACCGGGGCGCAGTGATCGAGATCGCTGCAATCGCTAAACCTTCGGCGTCAAAAACAGGCGCACTTGCACAACACGCTTCTTCCAGAATCTCCCCGTCATCGACGGCAAAGCCTTTTGCGCGCGTTTCCGACAAACGCTTTCGAAGCTCGTCACCCGAATCGGTCGATCGAGGTGTCAGACGCTCGAACTCATTTTCTTCGATGTAGCGCTCCACCTCCCAGTTTGGACGGAACGCAAGTATTGCTTTCCCCACGCCGGTATTGTGCGCAGGCAGCATCGTCCCGGCACGCAGTTCGATCCGAAAAGGACGTTGCGAGGGGATCGTGTCGGCATAGATGACCGAACCTCCCACCAGTGTGCCAAGATTGACGGTTTCGGCAAACCGTCGCGCCAGCACGGCAAGGTGGGGTTTGGCGATGTCGATCAGAGAGGTGCGCGGCCTGATGCTGTCGGCGATTGCGACAAGCTTCATTCCCAGCCTGTACTTCTTTGTATCGGCGTCCTGCTCGACGAACCCGGAATTGATAAGCGTGGAAAGAAGCCTGTCGACCGATGGCTTCGAAAGCGACAAAGCCCGCGAAAGTTCGGCAACGCCTGCATATTCGCGACGGCCCATCTCCTCGATCAGGCGCATGGCGTTGGACACTGATGCGACCTCACGATCGGTTCGCGCCCTCGCCCTTGTCAGCGAAGCGCCCTCGTCCAGTCGGCTCGCCTTCGTTGCTGCTTGCACGTCTCCCCCGAACTGCGCCTAGCGCAGCCATGTCTCGCAAAACGGATTTATGGACTGCGTATTCTGCAAATGTCAACTTTCTATGTCCGCAATACGAACTATCGGTTCGCTATGCGGAGTATGATTGCTAGACGACAAAGTCTGTGTCATTCTCAATCAGGGAGTGAGTGTTCCCGATCACGCGAGCATAAAGGTCGGCACGCGCATTCATGAACTTGCAAAAAGCAGCCGGATGTGTGTCGCCACATACGGAGCCGGGGATGACGGCAGGCCATCACAAGTAGGCATTTCCGCAGTTGCCGTTTGCACGCGCGGGAAAACCGGAGGGAATCAATGGGATCGCAAGCGCTGGCCACAACGGGCTCCATCAGTCTCGATGACAAATGGGAAAAGCAGGCAGGCCGTATATTCCTGAACGGAACGCAGGCGATCGGCCGTGTGCTCCTGACCCAGAAAGCGCTCGATATACGAGCAGGGATCAACACGGCCGGCTTTGTTTCCGGCTATCGCGGCTCTCCCCTGGGCAATGTCGATGCGATGCTATGGGGCATAGCCAAGCGGCTGGAAGAAGCGCATATCAAGTTCGTTCCAGGGGTCAATGAAGATATTGCAGCCACTGCGGTTCGCGGCACCCAGCAACTGGACGCAGTCCCCGACCCTCAATACGATGGTGTCTTCGCGGCCTGGTACGGCAAAGGTCCCGGCATAGATCGATCGCTTGATGCGCTGAAGCACGGCAACTTCGCAGGCTCGCACCCGAACGGTGGCGTACTTATCCTTTACGGCGACGACCACGGCGGCAAGTCGTCGACGATCGCGCATCACAGCGAGCAAGCCGTCGCCTCGGCGCTGATACCGTCGCTTTATCCCGCCAATGTCGGCGAGATTATCGAGTATGGCCTGCTGGGCTACGCGATGTCTCGCTTTTCCGGCTCGTGGGTTGGACTGAAACTCGTCAACGAGGTTGTCGAGCAGACAGCCTCCTGCGACGTCGACGCCGCATCTTTCGCGCCGGTTTTGCCGTCTTATCGGGAACTGCCGCCGGAAGGGCTGCATGTTCGCCCCAAAGCGTTCGGCCCGCTGCGCGATGAGCAGATTGTTGCAGAACATCGCCTTCCACATATCCACGATTTCGTCCGCGAAAACAAAATCGATCGCACGTCGTTTCGTGCCGCGACCCCGCGTCTTGGACTTGTCACCGCCGGCAAGAGTTATGGCGACACCCGCCAAGCCCTCAGTTTGCTGGGTCTGGACGATCTGAAGGCGGCCATGCTCGGCGTTTCGCTCTACAAGGTCGGCTGCATCTGGCCGCTCGAGCCCACCGGCGCACGCAGCTTTGCGAAAGATCACGACGCCGTTTTCGTCATCGAGGAAAAGAAGGGGTTCATCGAACAGCAATTTGCCTCGCTCCTCGTGAATGAAGCGCGAAGGCCATATCTGCTCGGCAAGCTTGACGAACATGGCAAGCCTCTTTTGCCCTTGGCCACACAGCTTGAGCCGATGCGCATCGCCGTCGCCATCGCTGATCGCCTGCGTCATCTCGGCATCGACAATGACGACTTATCGAGCAAGGCGGCCCTCTTTCTCAAGCTTTTGCAGCCGACCGACAACGGTGCGCCGATCATGGCCCGCACGCCCTATTTCTGCTCCGGCTGTCCGCACAGCCGATCCACACGCATTCCCGACGGCAGCCTGTCAATGACCGGCATCGGTTGCCACACAATGGTCACCATGGTGCGCCCGCAGGAGGCTCTGCCGCCTACCCATATGGGCGGTGAGGGTGGCAACTGGATCGGACTGTCTCACTTCACCGGCACAAAGCACATCTTCCAGAACATGGGCGACGGGACGTATTATCACTCCGGCCTGCTCGCCATTCGCGCTGCCATCGCAAGCGGCGTGAACATCACCTACAAAATTCTTTACAACGACGCTGTCGCCATGACCGGCGGTCAGCCTGTCGATGGTCCGATCTCGGTGGCCGAGATTGCGCAGCAGGTACGCCACGAGGGCGTCGATACAATCCGGATCGTCAGCGACAACCCAGATCATCATCGCGGAAACCCGAGGCTTCCGCCCGGCGTACAAATCTCCCATCGGGACGATCTCGATGGCGTGCAGCGAGATCTGAGGGATATTCCTGGCTGTACGGTTCTCATTTACGAGCAGACCTGCGCGGCCGAGAAACGTCGGCGACGCAAGCGTGGCACCTTCCCCAATCCGCCGCAAAGGCTTTTTATTTCCGAGGCCGTGTGTGAAGGGTGCGGGGACTGCTCCGTCCAGTCGACATGTGTAAGCCTGACGCCGCTCGAGACCGAACACGGCATGAAGCGCAAGATCGATCAGTCTAGTTGCAACAAGGATTTCAGCTGCCTCAACGGCTTTTGCCCCAGCTTCATAACCGTGCGCGGCGCTGAACCGAAAAAACCGCGCGGCGCCAAGATAGATCCACGCTGGTTCGATGATCTGCCGACCCCCGCCCGCAGGCCATTGGACAAGGACGGGTTTGGGATGATGGTGGCCGGGATCGGCGGAACAGGCGTCATAACGGTGTCCGCAGTGATCGGCATGGCAGCACACATTGAAGGTCTTGCCGCGTCCCTGTTCGACATGACGGGGCTTTCCCAGAAGAACGGAGCGGTGTTCAGTCATGTACGCATCGCACGGTCGACCGGCGACATCCATAGCCAGAAGCTAGGGCGCGGCGAGTCGGACGTGCTTCTTGCGTTCGATCTGGTGGCGGCGCTGTCGGCCGAGTCGAGCGCGACGCTCGCGTCGGGAAAGACGCTCGCGCTCGTCAACAGCGACGTCAGTGCGACCGCCGCTTTCCAGTTCAACAGGGACGCCAAGGTCGACAACAGCCTGCTTCAGATGCGCCTAAAGCGTCTCATCGGAGAGGACGCGGTCACGCCCATAGATGCAACCGCATTGGCGCTCGCACTCCTGGGCGACAGCATCGCGGCCAACATGTTCATGGTCGGCGCGGCCGTCCAGCGTGGTCTTTTGCCGATAGCACCTGCAACCCTTGAGCAGGCGATTGCGCTGAACGGCACCGCCGTCGAATTCAATCTCACCGCATTTCGCCTTGGCCGGCTGTTCATCACGGACCGCGAAAAGGTAGAAACGCTGCTGCCGTCCACACCGCAGCGCGTTCTTCCCCAGACGCTCAACGAGGTCGTGGCAGCCCAGTCTGCTCATCTGACGCGGTATCAGGACGCCGCTCTCGCCAAGCGTTACAAAGAGATGATCGCCCGCATAAGCAATGCCGAACAGAAGATCGGCGCGGGCAAGGAAGCACTCGCACTCGCCGTTGCCAGAAACTATTCGCGCCTGCTGGCATACAAGGATGAGTACGAAGTCGCGCGCCTGCTTACCGACCCGCGCCTGAAGGCCGACCTGTCGCGCACATTCGGCGACGAGGCCAGCCTCAGCTTCAATCTTGCACCTCCGATCATGGGTGGCGCCTCGGTCAACGGTCGCCCGCGCAAGCGCGAATTCTCCACAAGGTGGATGAGCCCCCTTCTCAGCGTGCTTTCGAAAGCAAAGCGTTTACGCGGCACCGCGTTCGATCCATTCGGCTATACGATCGAGCGAAAGATGGAACGCCGCCTGATCGTCGGCTACGAAAAGCTTGTCGACGAGGTGCTGGAAAGGCTGACCGCAGACAATCATGCCGCAGCCGTGAAACTGCTTTCCTTGGCCGATATGGTCCGCGGGT